>JABHOU010000133.1 GCA_018695085.1 Opitutia bacterium
CAGTCGAGCGTTTTGATCCGAACAAAGGAGGAAAGCTCAGCACCTATGCCGCTTGGTGGATCAAGCAAGGAATAAAGCGAGCTCTCGCCAATCAAAGCAAAACCATCCGCCTGCCCGTGCACATGGTCGATCGCGTGTCACAGATGAGGAAGGCGGAAGGACACCTTACCGAGCAACTGGGTCGTGTGCCCACTGAAGAAGAAATTGCCGAGGAAATAAAAATTCCCGCGGCGAAAGTGACCCATCTCAAAGCAGTCGCCTCTAAACCCACCTCATTGGAATCCCCCGTGGGAGACGCCGAAGGTTCGACGTTTGGAGATCTTGTTCGCGACGAAAAAGCGGCAGACCCCTACGATCGGCTTCAAAGCAAGACCCTTGTAAGCGATGTCAATATTGTCCTGGATCGCCTGGAACCGAGGGAAGCCGATATCATCAGACTTAGGTTCGGTTTGGGAGGCCGCGACCCTCTGACCTTGGAGGAGGTGGGCGCACGCATTGGGGTGACCCGTGAACGGGTCCGCCAACTGCAGGAGCTCGCCATTCGCAAACTACGCAAGGAGATGACGTCCATGGAACGCCCACGAACAGCAGAGGAAATAAAAGAGGCGAAGATAATGGAAGACCATATGCGCATGCTGGGAGAAATCATTGCAGCAAAGGACAATAAGAAATCCTAACTAAGCAAAAAGTCCTTCCACCGAGCAGGTCGGAAGGCAATGCATGTTAGAAAACCTAAGGCTAACCCAGACCAAATCCACAGCCTCTTGAGATAAAGGCTGTAACTCTCAAAAGATGGGAAGAATTATTCTTCGCTAGTGGCTTTGTCGAGTAGGTCTCCCAGAGAGGTAGTCAAATCTTCACCGCTCTCTTCGTAGGCAGCCACTTCCTTGGCCAGATCGTCCTCATTGTATTCAGCGGCTTTGATACTCAAGCCGATGCGACGTTCCTCACGGTCTATCTTGATCACCCTGGCGGTAACCTCCTGACCTTCCTGAAGTACGTCTTTTACTGTTTCTATGCGTTCCTCACTGATCTGGCTCACATGAACCAGCCCATCGATATCGTGATCGAGTTTCACAAAAGCGCCATATCCGGCGATGCGAGCTACCTCGCCCTTCACCATCTCGCCCAACTTGTAAAGACGATCGATATCTTCCCAAGGATCAACACCGAGCTGCTTCATACCAAGAGAGATGCGATGGTTCTCGATATCAACTTCCAATACGATTGCATCCACTTCATCGCCCTTGTTGACCATTTCGCTGGGATGGTTCACCTTGCGAGTCCAGCTCATATCGGACACGTGCACCATTCCGTCGATGCCTTCCTCAAGTTCGATAAAGGCGCCATAGGAAGTAAGGTTGCGAACCTTGCCGCGAACACGCGCTCCCGAAGGATAATTGTGGGGAGCCATGTCCCAAGGATTGGCATCCAATTGGCGTAGACCCAAAGAAATTTTCTGGTCATCCTGCTGTATGCCGAGAACGACTGCGTCCACTTCGTCGCCAACATTCAAAACATCCCCGGGCTTAGTGATGCGCTTGGTCCAAGACATTTCAGTAACATGTACCAAACCTTCCACTCCGGCTTCCAGCTCGATGAAGGCACCATAAGGAACAAGGTTCACCACCTTGCCTCGCACCTTCGATTGAAGCGGGAATTTTCTTTCGATACCATCCCAAGGATTAGGCGTTAGTTGCTTGAGTCCGAGAGAAACCCGATCGCGATCGTAGTCCACGTCGATAATCGAGACAGTGATCTCTTCGCCCGTTTTCACCATTTCGCTAGGATGCGAAACGCGACCCCAGCTCATGTCGGTAATATGGAGAAGACCATCGAGCCCATCCAAGTCGATGAAAGCACCGTAATCCGTGATGTTCTTAACCATGCCGCGACGAGTATCGCCTGGTTTGATGCTAGAAAGAATCTCGCGCTTTTTGCTATGTCGGCGTTCCTCAATAAGCTCGCGGCGAGAAACTACAATGTTTCTGCGCTCGCGATTAATCTTGATAACCTTGAAATCAAAAGTTTGCCCCACGAACTGATCCAAATTCTTGGGTGCCTGCACATCCACTTGAGATGAAGGCAAAAAGGCATCCACACCGACATTAACAACCAATCCGCCTTTGACCTTGGTCTTGACTCGTCCCGTAATGACCGAGCCTTCCTCGCAAGTGTTAACGATTTTTTCCCAGTTCTTCTTCTGTTCGGCCTTATCGAAGGACAGCACGGGGTTACCGTCCTTGTCCTCAAGGCGTTCCAGATAAACTTCTATATCGGAACCGATTTCCAGTTCCCCGACATCTACGAATTCGTGGGCTTGAACGGTTCCCTCTGCCTTCCCTCCGAAATCTATGACGACTTCGGTTGGTCGGATTTCCATTACGGTACCGGATATAACGGAACCTTCTTTAAGTTGTTCGATTTTGCTCTCTGCGAGCAATTCTTCCATCAATGCGCTCATGCGGCTTTCTTTCTTGGTTAACCGACCGGCAAATCCGTAATACAGGCAACGTAATTTTACGCCGCCTCAGAGCGGTCGGGCTAAAGGTTTAAAATTAAGTGGTGAAAAGAACAAGTTGCAGAATGCAGATTAAACGGCAATGAAATCCTGCAAGAGAAGGAAAATGGTCGTTTCCCGTGAGCAACGCAAGAATAAAGCAGGTCAAACTTACACCAAAACGCAACTCCTCAAAACCCAAAGAAACAACGCTGATATGAACAATTTAACAAAACTGAGAAAGTATTGTAAAAAAGACCAAATAGCTGGACAGCCGCCCAATGGCAAATCTACTGAACCAGCTTGTTCAAGGGATACTCCACAATACCCTCGGCACCTTGCCGCTTGAGAGCGGGAATGATTTCACGAGACACTTTCTTCTCGATCACGGTCTCCACGGCCACCCAATCCTCGTCGCTCAACTTCGAAATGGTTGGATTGCGGAGGGCAGGCAAAGCCTCCAAAACCTGATCGAGAATCGACTTTGGGACATTTAATTTCAAACCCACCTTCGCCTTTGCTTCCAAAGCCGCCTGCAGAAGCAAAGCCATATTCTCGATCTTCGCTCGCTTCGACTCATTCTCCCAGCTCGCATTGTTGGCAATTAAAACCGTGTTCGTCTCGAGCAAAGTGTCCACGATGCGCAAATTATTGGCGCGAATGGAGTTCCCCGTTTCCGTAAGATCAACGATGGCATCTACCAACTCGGGCACTTTCACTTCAGTAGCCCCCCAAGAAAACTCCACATCAGCATTCACGCCATGCTCCTCAAGATAACCTCGAGTAAAGTTCACCAATTCGGTGGCCACCGTCTTGCCCTCCAAGTCCTTTACCGATTGAATGTTCGAGTCTTCGGGCACGGCGAGCACCCACTTGGAAATACGGTTCGAAGCTCTGCTATATACCAGATCGGTAACCTGCACCACCTCCGAACCGTTCTCCAAAACCCAATCACGTCCCGTTAAGCCGCAATCGAAAAACCCGTTCTCCACATAACGGCTCATTTCCTGAGCTCGCACAAAACGGCCATCCAGTTCGGGATCGTCCCATGCAGGCCTGTAGGACCGAGCTCCCTTCGAAATGCGAAAACCCGCGTTGCCGAACAAATCGATCGTCGCTTCCTCCAAACTGCCCTTGGGCAAACCAAAATTCAACAAAGTGCTCATAAAAATGATAAAGAAGTAGCTAAAACGTACCCTTTCTACACAGACGCAAGGCAATAAGAATGGCAGATCGAATCGACACAGGACAAAAAAGATCAGAAGGGGTGCTCGGAATGATAATTTTTTCGCGGTGAGTAAATGCAAACACTACAAGACGAATTCACCAATAATCATGAGGGGCCATAGCGGCGTTCAGCCTCCTCGATGGATCGGTGCATTTCCATTTCAGTGAGAATTTCGCGAAGAGCCTGTAAGTTGGGAGGCGGTGGAGGAGAAAGATCAATATTGACCTCGTGTTCTAGGCGAACTAGCTCAATGTTTCGGCGAAGAATTTCTTGGTTTTCGTAAACAATTGAGCAGAAGCGCTTGGGGCTGAGTCGTCCGGCGTTTTCAATTACGTTTTCTAAAGTACCATACTCTGAGAGCCACTTTACGGCGGTCTTTGGCCCTACGCCGGCAAGACCGGGTATGTTGTCCGAAGTATCGC
>JABHOU010000320.1 GCA_018695085.1 Opitutia bacterium
CGTCGATGATATCCTTGATGGCCGCATCCACCTTGCGAGCAGTCTCTTCACTGTAGTTTTGAGATCGGGTTAGCTCCTTACCGAGAAAAACTTGATCCTGCTTATCACCAAGAGACAACATGCCAAGTTCACTCATTCCCCAGTCACAAACCATATTGCGGGCTAGATTGGATGCCATACGAATGTCGCCCGCAGCTCCACTGGTAACATCCCCGAGTTCCAATTCCTCGGCAGCCCGCCCACCCATGGCGCAACATACCTGATTCAACAACCGGCGCTTGCTGTGATTAAGGATATCCTTCTTCGGGGTGAACATCGTGCTACCCAAACTTTGACCTCTAGGAATAATAGTGACCTTGTGAATAGGGAGCAATCCGTCATCCACGACAGCTTGCACAATGGCGTGACCAGACTCGTGATAAGCAATTATCTTGCGATCCTCCTCATCCATTGCACGGCGCCGTTCTCGTCCGAAAGAGATTTTTTCACGAGCATCGTCCAAATCGATGGGCTCCACCATTTTCTTGCGACGCCGAGCCGCAATGAGAGCACCCTCATTAAGCAGATTCGCAAGATCGGCTCCGGAAAAGCCTGCAGTGGCACGGGCTAATTTAGTCAGGTCGACAGTTTCAGAAAGTTTAATTTTCTTGGCGTGAACCTTTAGGATGGCATCGCGCCCTTCGAGATCGGGCAGATCGATAACCACTTGGCGATCAAATCGACCGGGGCGGAGAAGAGCAGTATCGAGAACGTCGGGTCGGTTGGTGGCGGCAATAATGATGACTCCCTCATGTCCGTCAAAACCGTCCATCTCGACAAGCAGCGAATTCAGGGTTTGCTCACGCTCATCGTTGCCTCCGCCCATCCCTGCTCCACGCTGCCTACCAACGGCATCAATTTCGTCAATGAAGACTAAGCAAGGAGCATTCTTTCGGCCCTGTTCGAACATATCTCGAACTCTGGCGGCACCGACACCCACGAACATTTCAACGAAATCAGAACCGCTGATACTGAAAAAAGGTACGTCCGCTTCTCCAGCCACGGCCTTGGCTAGCAAAGTCTTCCCCGTGCCGGGAGGGCCAACCATGAGCACCCCCTTGGGTATTTTTCCACCGATTTTGCGAAAACGCTTGGGGTCTTTTAGGAAGTCAACGATTTCAGCAACCTCTTCTTTCGCCTCGTCGCAACCCGCGACATCCCCAAAAACGATCTTGTCCTTGTCTCGGGTAAGGAGCTTGGCCTTACTTTTACCGAAATTCAGGGCGCCTTTGCCCGCTTGGCGAAGTTGGCGTACGAAGAGGAAGTACAACAGACCAATAATCAAAAGAAATGGCAAAAGGCTGAAAAGCAAATCAGTCCAAATGGTGCTCGAAGGTTCCTCCTTAAGTTTTCCGGCAAGAGCAGTTCGCAGTTCCTTGTAGTCGGACTCGGTTATGCGCCCGGTAACCGAAAAAGGAAGGGTCTTAAACTGTTTGGGATCTTCCTCAAACCTAGGATTGGATACTTTCCCTTTGACCACATACCATTCTTCTCCCCCTTTGGCGTCACTTTGAATGGTGGCGTTCTCGATTCGCTTTTCCTTAGCCGCTTCCAATAGTTCATTTACGGAAGAAATAGAGCGCTGAGATGGCTTGATTTCTTCTGTTTGCACCATGAGAAGCCCGACAATAGCCGCAAAAATCGCGAGCCAGATGAGCAAAACTTTCGGGTGAAAGGTACGTCCGGGGTTGTCACCCTCTTTTTTGGGTTCGTTATCCACTACCCTAGCATCATGTGGGCGAGTAGATATAAGTCAAACGGATTACCCTATCGGAAGACTCAAATAATTTTGCTTTCTCGGCAGGAGGCAAACCGGGAACCCAAAGTATTTCATCGGTCCCGGAAACGATGACCGGAAGCTTGTCTCGTAGATGCGTGGGAATTTTTTTATCTATTAAGACATCCTTTAGCTTTCGCCCGCCTGGTGCTCCCAAATGATGAAACCGGTCTCCAGGTAGGCGTTTTCTGACGAAAAGTTTAGTCGCCGAAACGGACTCCTCCGCAAGAAACGCCTGTTCGCCGGGTTTCACTTGACCAACCGCAAGCGATGCAAAGCATTCCGGCGAAAGGGATTCAGCCTGCCAAATAAGAGATCCGCCCTCAGGGAGGAAGAGTCTTACGTTTTCCGGGAAGGCCACGGGGTTCCACGCTCTCAGCGAAGGAATTCCCTCAATCAGACGCAAGTGCTTGCAATCTGTTTCAATCCAAAGATTCGATGATAAATTCGTTTTGAATCGCTCACCATGCTCCAGTGCATCAAGCAAGTTATCGAGATTGGTCGATTCGAGAAAGCAACCGGGAGAGGTTTCGTGAAGCCAACGCGCAATCAATTTTCGCCTTACGGCTGTTGGCAAACAGGTCAGACCATTTACCTTTAAAAGGTTTCCCTCAAAGCATTCGGCCCAAGCTTCGTTCGCCCATTGCTCCAATGCATCGTCTGCCTCCTCAAGCAATCGTCGACTTCGGACGGTTCCCGAACCAACCTCGCGGTCAGCATCCTTCCGCCAAGCCTCCATGGTTCCGATACGAAGACGGTTTCGTAAGTAAATCGGCGAGGTATTGCTATCGTCTTCCCGCCAAGTCGCACCGACCGATCCAAGAACACGACGAACCTCTTCACGGGAGATGGTCAAAAGGGGTCGAACAAATACCATGTTGCCAGATCGACGAACAGGTCTCGGTGCTGCCAACCCGGCCAAACCGGCCCCTCGAGCCAATCGCCAGAGAAAGGTTTCGGCAATGTCGTCGCGTTGATGCCCTTGAAGGATAATTGCCGTTTGATGCCCATTGGTGACCTTAGACAAAAATGCCAACCGTTCCTCACGCAGACTCGCCTCATCACCTGTGGTTCCCATTCCTCTTGCGGAGGTAAATGAAACCCCAAGCCCTTCGGCTAACCTGTGAACAAATGCTTCGTCACCGCTGGAAGCATCTCCTCTCAGGCAGTGATTGAAATGAGCTACAGTGAAAGCCCCAGATCGGCCGGGGAAATGAGCAAAGGCCAGCAATGTCGACAAAACCGAATCCGCACCTCCGGAACAGGCCGAGAACCAAGTACCTTGCAAACCATCGCCTTGCAAAAACGAAATGGCCGAGGGATCAAGGGAGGTAAGCGGGAGCAACGCCCCCACCCTCGCGGCAAGAACTGGCCACGACGACTCGCCGGATTCGTCGGGAGCATTCATTTGGACTTCAGGTAGATAATTATCCCGATAGAAAATC
>JABHOU010000129.1 GCA_018695085.1 Opitutia bacterium
GGTGCACGCGGCTTGGGAGCGCTTGGAGCCGCCAACCTTCTTAATCCAGCTCTGACTGCAGCAACTGCAGACGATGGGCTCGGAGGTACCCTTGGAGGCATTCATTTCCGACCCAAGGCTAAACGGGTAATTTATTTATTTTTCTCCGGTGGTCCGTCGCATATCGACATGTACGACTACCACCCCGCAATGAGGGATATTCACGGCATCGAGCTTCCCGAATCCATTCGACAAGGTCAGCGGATAACGGGTATGACTTCGGGCCAGAAATCCTTTCCCTGCGTGGCCCCCATGTTCGAATTCTCGCGCCATGGCCAAAACGGCAGTTGGTTCAGCGAAATTGTTCCCAACATCGCCAGCATTGCCGATGAGATTACCCTCATTAAATCCGTTCACACGGAGGCAATTAACCATGACCCAGCCATTACTGCCATCAACACCGGCGTTCAGCAACCCGGGAAGCCATCTATGGGAGCTTGGCTCAGCTGGGGTCTGGGAAGTCCGAATCGCAACCTGCCTGGTTACGTCGTCATGATTTCCAAGGGGCGTGGTCAATCCCAAGCCCTTTATGATCGCCTCTGGGGAAGTGGTTTCCTCCCCTCCAAGCACCAAGGAGTGAAGTTCCGCAGTGCGGGCGACCCCGTCCTCTATCTCTCTAATCCCCCGGGTGTCACCCGTGACGTTCGTCGCTCCATGCTGGATGGTATCGCCAAAATAAACCAAGCCAAGAAGGAGGAAACGGGCGACCCCGAAATCGACGCCCGCATAGCGCAGTATGAAATGGCGTTTCGCATGCAGTCCAGCGTGCCCGAACTAGTAGACATGAAGGACGAGCCGGATCATGTGCTCGAACTTTATGGAAAGGATGCAAAAAAGAAAGGAAGTTTCGCCCACAATTGTATCGTCGCCCGTCGCTTAGCCGAACGTGGCGTGCCCTATGTTCAGCTCTTTCATCGTGGCTGGGATCAACACGGTTCCCTTCCCTCGAAAATTCGCCAACAGTGCGAGGACATCGACCAACCCGCCGCCGCACTCGTTCGCGACCTCAAGCAACGGGGTTTACTGGATGACACCTTGGTCGTATGCGGAGGCGAATTCGGTCGCACCATTTATTCTCAGGGAAAGCTCACCAAGAACAACCACGGTCGCGACCACCACGGACGGGCGTTCAGCATGTGGATGGCCGGTGGTGGAATAAAAGCCGGCCTGGAATATGGCAAAACGGACGATTTCGCCTACAACATCTTGGAAAACCCTGTTCATGTGAACGACTTGAACGCTACCGTTCTTCAATGTCTTGGCATTGATCATGAACGATTCACTCATCGTTATCTTGGGCTCGATCAAAGACTCACCGGTGTAGAGGGAGCCAAGGTCGTAAAGGACATCCTTGCTTGAACTTAAAACCTAAAAAGCCAAAAACATCAAAGCCATGACCGAAGAAGCCATAAACCTCCTCTCCCGTCGGAAATTCGTAGCAACGACCGCATCCGCCAGCGCCATTGCCCTCGCTTCAAGCTCGTTGCAGGGAAAACCGCAAAGCGACAAGAACACCACAGCTGAAACTTTGGTACAATCTTTATACAAAAGCTTGAATGACAAACAGCGAGAAGCCATTTGCCTTCCCTTCGATCATCCTCTGCGTTCCAAGGTTAATAATAATTGGCATATCAACAAAACCCGGCTCAACCAATTCTCGGATGATCAACAGGCAATGGTCAGGGAAATATTTCTTAAGTTGCACAGCCCCGAATACGCCCAAAAGGTATTCGACCAAGTAGACGGAGACAGCGGCTTTGGAAAGGGTTCCTTCGCTCTTTTCGGAAAACCCGGTTCAGGCAAGTTCGAATTCGTATTTACCGGACGTCACTGCACTCGCCGTTGCGATGGCGATTCCGTAGAGGGAGCTGCCTTTGGCGGACCTATTTTCTATGGGCATGCCGCAAAAGGTTTTTATGAGAAACCTGAGCACCCGGGCAACGCCTACTGGTTTCAAGCCAAACGAGCGAACGAACTGTTTCAGGCACTCGACGGCAAGCAACGCAAGATCGCCCTCCTCGACAAGCGCAGTCGCGGTGAACGAGGAAACAAAACAATCGAGACGAAGGGAACCGTCAAAGGCCTAGAAGGTATCCCTGCCTCTGATTTCTCGGGTGACCAAAAAGATCTTTTTCGCAAAGTCTTGGCCGACCTTTTGGCCCCGTTTCGCCAGCAAGATTCAACCGAAGCCATGAAACTCATCGAAGCCAACGACATAGACAAGCTACACCTCTCTTACTACAAGAAGGAAAACATTGGAGAGGACGAAGTATGGGACGTTTGGCAAGTAGAAGGTCCCAAGATGGTCTGGTACTTCAGAGGCAAGCCTCATGTCCATGTTTGGGCGAATATCGAGGCCTAATATTCTTACTTTTTGGCGTTCTTCGTTGACGAACGCCCTAGTTCACGCAAACCAAGAGTTTGCTTATGGAAGTTGTGGTGGATTCCAGACGTGACGAGATTCTAGCTTGGCTAGAAGGCATGCCCAAATTTGCCGGTGGCGAAATGGCGGTTGCCTCCGCCGACGCCAGTTTTCGTCGTTACTTCCGGTGGACGCTCGATGGCAAAACCTATGTCGTCATGGATGCCCCGCCCGACAAGGAACCCTGCGAGCCTTTCGTGAAAATTGCAGAATTACTGCTTAAGGCGGGAGTACGCGTACCCGAAATCCTCGCTCAAGATTTGAATCGCGGTTTTTTGGTCCTTTCCGATTTTGGCGATCTCCACTATCAGGAAGCCATTGAGGGCAAAGGTCGGGATAGCCTTTACGACCTGGCCCTCGAGCAAATCCTGAAACTCCAGACTGGACTTCGGGAAGAAGCCAAAACCTTGGACGATTACGACAAGGGGTGGGTTCGAATGGAACTGGAAATCTTTCGGGAATGGTGCCTGCACGAATTTCCCCAAGACGAATACGAAAAAGTCACTACCCTCCTAGTCGAGACGTTCCTCGAGCAACCACGCGTTTTCGTTCACCGCGATTTCCATTGTCGCAATTTGCTTGTATTGCCCGACGGCACTCCCGGAGTCATCGACTTTCAAGGCGCTCTTCACGGTCCGCTCACCTATGACCCGGTGTCGTTACTCCGCGACTGTTACGTCGAAAACGACGAGGATTGGATCGCCTCAAAGGTCCTAGCCCACAAATCGAGACTCGTTGGGTCCGGCATATTGCCGAACGAGCTGAGCGATGAAGCTTTCCTGCGCTGGTTCGATTTCACTGGTTTGCAACGACACTTGAAGTGCATCGGCATCTTTCATCGCCTAAAGTTAAGAGACGGCAAAGGAAGTTACCTCGCCGACGTGCCCAGAGTCCTGCGCTATGCCAAGACTGTGCTCTCTCGTTGGCCGGAACTCGAACCTCTCCGCTCAATCGTCGACCAAGCTCAAATTCTCGCCTAATTCCAATCCATGAAAGTAATGATTCTCGCCGCAGGTTACGGCAAACGTCTTCGACCGCTAACCGACCACACTCCCAAGCCACTTGTAGAGATCGGGGGCAAGCCGATGATTGTCCACCACCTGGAAAAGTTGAGCGCTGCGGGCTTTACCGAAGCAGTAATAAACCTCGGTCACCTCGGGGCAAAAATCCCCGATGCCTTGGGAGACGGAACATCATGGGGCATGAGCATAGCCTATTCCGACGAAGGTCCCGACCCCCTCGAAACTGGGGGCGGTTTAGCCAAGGCCCTTCCGCTCTTGGGAGACGACACCTTCCTCGTGGTTAATGGCGACGTCTGGTGCGATATGGACTTCGCCTCAATCCCCAAGGAACTTCCTCCCGATGACGATGCCATGCTGTATCTCGTACCGAGGCCTGAATGGCGAGAGCGAGGCGATTTTTCCCTAACCGCTGAAGGTCGAGTGGTCGAAGACGAGAACCCGCAACTTCTCTACGCCGGTCTTGCCCTGTATCATCCTCGAATCTTGGATGGAGCGAAAGTGGAAAAGTTCTCGATCGTCCCCCGTCTCAAGGCAGCGATATCAGGCGACCGCGTAGGTGGTGTCCTCCACTCGGGCAATTGGGACGACGTAGGCACGCCCGAGCGACTGGAGGCCATCCGGGCGAGCGTTGGCTAGGGAGTAGCGTTGGCGTCCTTGCCTTCGGAAATCCGTTTTAGCATTTTTTCCTTGAGAGAGAGCGCTCGGGGCGGGCCGAAGGTTTCGACGACGTAAGCGACCACGTCCTTGAATTGTTGGTTGCTCATGCCGTTGACGGCGGCGGACATCGACTTTCCGCCCAAGTCGGCGAGGTTGCTTCCGCGAGCGCCGGAGCGAAACTTCTTCATTTGATCGATAAAGTACCAGCCCTCCAGACGGGTCAGCGAAGGTGATAGGGTCTCCCGTTTCCCCTCGGCCTCTTCGCCGTGACAGGATGCGCATCGGGAAGCGTATAGCTCCGCCCCGGCTTCCAAGTCACCCTTCACTGTGCGAATCGCCGGGAGAGGTTCCTGTTTGGAAAACCAATTCGCGGCCAAGGCCATTTCATAATCGTTGCGAATTTTCTTCACTGCCGTACCCATTAGGTATTCCGAGCGGTTGTCGGAATTTCGCCCGCGTACACCCGAATGGAATTTCTGTATTTGGTCCAGCAAGTACCAGTTGTCCATGCCGTGAAGAATCGGCCCCCGCTGGGCTTCCTGCGTGCTATGGCATAGGGTGCACTCGGCCACGATTGCTTCCGGTCGCCGCGAGCTATCCGAGGTGGGACTTTCCCAAGAGTCCGTTTGGCATCCCGTGAGTGCCACCCAAAAGACCACACAAAAGGCGATGCCCCAAAGCCCAAGTTTGCAGTCGAAGATTTTCTTCACGCCCCACAATCTAGTCCTCTGTTCGTTTCCGACAAGCGTGAATGATCCCCTTTCTTCTTCACTCTACGCTCCCGATGTGTAAAAGATTCACGAGCAATGGCTGAAGTCGAATTAGATTCCGTAAGCAAAGTCTACCCCAAGGACGTGAAGGCCGTGGACAACGTAAGCCTGACCGCATCGGATGGTGAGTTCTTGGTTTTGGTTGGTCCCTCTGGTTGCGGAAAGACAACGACTCTTCGAATGATCGCCGGATTGGAGGAGATCACCTCCGGTTCACTCCGAATCGGAGGGAAATTGGCCAACGCCTTGGAACCAAAGGACCGGGACGTCGCCATGGTATTCCAGAACTACGCCTTGTACCCCCACATGAAGGTCTTCGACAACATGGCCTTTGGCCTGCGAGCGAGAAAGACTCCCGAACCTGAAGTCAAAGCGCGAGTGTCGGAAGTCGCGGGAAAACTAGGATTGGAGGAATTACTCGACCGCAAGCCGGGAGCACTTTCGGGTGGGCAACGCCAAAGAGTGGCCTTTGGAAGAGCCATTGCCCGAAGGCCCGCCGTGTTTCTCTTGGACGAACCGTTAAGCAACCTCGATGCCCTTCTCCGGGTCACCATGCGACGAGAACTTGCCATGCTCCACCGTGAACTGGGCGCCACCACGATCTACGTCACCCACGATCAAGTGGAAGCCATGACCCTTGGCGACCGCGTCTGCGTTATGAATGAAGGCGTGATACGACAAATCGGCACCCCGAAGGAAATCTACGATCATCCGGTCGACCGTTTTGTCGGCGAATTTCTGGGCTCGCCATCAATGAATTTTCTGGAGGGCGAAAAAAAGGATGAAGCCGGCGATACTAGCTTCGCCACAGGTGATTTCGTTCTACCCCTTAGGCAACAGTTGAAGAACGCTCCCTCTGGTAAAGCCATACTTGGAGCAAGGCCCGAAGATATTAGCTTAGCTACGAGCGAAGGTGGAGATTTCCGCGATGATTTGTTGGAAGGAACGCTCGAAGTGCTGGAGGACGTCGGTGAGGCTCGATTGCTTCACGTTCGGGTCGCGGACAGCCTAATAGTGGCAAAGGTGTCGGAACGACCGGAAGTGGAAGTCGGTTCCAAGGTCAGCCTGACCGTGGATTCCGAACGGTGTCACCTGTTCGACTCGGATACCGGGAAAAACCTCTCAGTGTAGGGTAAGTTCGGCCAAGGCCGTTCGCATCTTTCCGTAAAAGACGGCGAATAAAACGACCACAGGAACCAAAGTAAAGGTCGCGGCCGCCATAGCGACTGCTTCGGGAATTCGGTGACTGGAGTCGCGCAACTTGGCAAGTCCCAGAGGCAAGGTTTGGTTGGCGTCGGAAAGCAAGAGCAAGGGAAACAAGTGTTCCTGCCAAGCCAGAATGAAGTGGATCAACCCATAGGTGACAAGGGCCGGTGCCACAAGCGGGAGGATGGCGAGAAAGGTTCGGGGCAGCGATGCTCCCTCCACCCTTGCCAGATCGATCAATTCGTTCGGAATCCGGCTAAAGATCTGGGTGAAGAACACGATGCCCAGCCCACTGGCAATGCCGGGCAAGATCACCGCCCATCGGCTTCCGTTCAGTTCCAGCCAAGTCAACCACTCGAAAAGCGGGATGGCCAAGGCCTGTTTCGGGACCAGAATGACCAATACGGCCAAGAGGAACAAGGCTCCCTTGAAACGGAAGTTCAGTTTGGCGAACGCGAATCCGGCGCAGGCTGTCACGGCAGTGGCAAACAGGGCTTGTAGGCAGGAAATGAAAACGGAGTTCATGAAGAAACGGGAAAAATCAAGGTACTTCTCCGAAAACAGGGCGGCAAAGGCATCCCATTCGTAGTCGGCGGGAAACAGGAGCAAGGGTTGGTAGATTTCCTTGTTGGTCTTGAACGCGGATAGAAACATCCAAAGAAAGGGGTAGGAGAAGACCAGACCCGCCAGCAAAGAAACGAGCACGGAGGGAGAAAGGTATCTTGCAGAAGTCGTCCTCATGCCTTGGATAGTCGATTGCGTCCGAACAAGACGAGGAACAGCATCAGTGCCGTAAGGGGCACCACCAGCAAGCTCATGGCGGCGGCGGCGGGAAAATCGAACTGACCGGAACCTCCCGGGAAGGCAACTTGATACAAGTAGGTGACAAGCAGGAGGCCTGAGTCAAGAATTCCGCCCGATCCCCCAAGCAGGTTGTAGGCACCCGAAAAAGAGGCGAAGCCGTCGATCATAAGAAAAACGGCAGCGAATACCGCCACATGACGAATGGCGGGGAAGGTTATGCTCCTCATTACTCGCCATGCGCCGGCTCCCTCCACCTTGGCCGCCTCGTAATAGGACTTGGGTATGGCTTCCATGCCGCAAAGGAAGAAAAGAACGATAAACCCCGTCCACCGCCAAACCGCCTGTAGCACGAGCGCGGGCAACACGAAAGAAGGATCCAGCAGCCAATTGATCGGATCGAATCCCATGGGCACGACAAGCCACTGGTTGAGAGCGCCCTCTCTACCATGAAAAAACAGCTGAAAGAGCGTGGCCAGCACCCCCGACAGGCAAAACCCCGGAAGCAGTAGAAGAAAGCTCAGGACAGGCCGAATCCGACCCGGCACCTGCCGCAGAAAGTGAGCTAGAAAGAAAGCAAGGGGAAGTGCTATGGTAATCGTGGCCAAGACGTAAAGGGCCGTATTTTTCAATGCCTTGTGAAACTTCGGGTCGCCGAGGACGTAGGAAAAATTCCCTAGACCGAGGTACTTTTCCACAGGAGCACTTACGGCTTCTTCTTCCGGTTCCCAAGAAACGTTAAGCCAATCCACGGTACCCGAAGTTGCCGAACCGGCCTCCTCCCCCCCTTGGGGTGCGGCATCCTCGCGGTACTCGGGAACGTAATCCGGGTTCTGCAAGGCCAGGTCGACGCTCAGACCGAGAGGCACCGCCCAGAACAAGAGCAAGAGACCGAAGAACGGTCCGATGAACAGTAGAAGAGAACTAAGCCCTGTACGATGCGTTTGCAAAATACCGGGGAATCGAGGCCGCTTACCTCCGGTTGTCGTCCTTCGACTCGATGGCGTCCCGGTACTCTTCCAAGGCCTTGCGGGCCTCGAGAGCTTGGAACATGATGGCCCCGAAGTAGTTTTCCTGCATGAGGAAGATCGCCTGCGGACGCTTGGGCGTTACGTTCACTGGAGGAATTTCCTTTTCCAGCTCGATCAGAAGTTTGCCCATGGACTGGTCGAAGTACTCGTGCTTCTTCAGGAGGCGCTTGTCCTTCCAAGCCGGCTTGTAGGCGGGAAAGCTGTTCCCCTGCAGGA
>JABHOU010000199.1 GCA_018695085.1 Opitutia bacterium
CATGCTGGAATCGCTTCTCGAGCTGATGTATTTAGCTTGGTCGGAGAGTATCTTGGTTGCGAGGTACAGGTGGGTTCTGTGGATGAAGTCGAGGCAGAAGTTTTGGCTCTAGTCAAGAGCGACATAGCCAATCAATATGCAGTGTTCCCTTTGTACCTGTCCGAAGACGGACTGCACCTCTTGGCCGCTGATCCGTTTAATTCCTCCATAATAGACGACCTTACTTTCTCACTCAACCTAGACATAAATCTTGTTGTGTGTGATCCCAGTGAGATTGATCGCCTTGTCGAAGAGCATTACGGTAAGGATGAGTCTACCCTCGCCGACCTTTTGGGTGACATTAGTGCCGAAGGTTTTGAAAACTTGGATGAAGCGAAGGAGAGCGAACTCATTGATGCAGCCAATGAGACTCCCGTCATCCGATTCGTAAATCTTGTTCTTCAGCAAGCAGTTCGTGCCCAAGCTTCTGATATTCACTTCGAGCCCTTTGAGGACGAGTTCCGTATCCGTTATCGCGTCGACGGAGCTCTTTATGAGATGTCGCCTCCCCCTAAAAGCTTGGCGCTTCCTGTTATTTCTCGAGTAAAAGTCATCTCCGAGCTGAATATTGCTGAGCATCGAATACCGCAAGATGGTCGCATTAAAATGACGATTGCGGGTCGCCCCGTAGACCTTCGGGTTTCAACCTTGCCTACGCAGTTCGGGGAAAGCGTTGTTCTTCGGGTCTTGGATCAATCGGCAGTGAACCTAGATCTTGATAATCTCGGATTACCGGAAAATATAAAAGAAGGCATACGGGCGGCAGTCAGACGTCCCAACGGAATTTTTATTGTAACTGGTCCCACTGGTTCAGGTAAAACAACCACCTTATACAGTGCCTTACGCGAAGTTAATGTCATTGATACCAAAATCTTGACCGCCGAAGATCCCGTGGAATACGAGATCGAGGGGATCATGCAAGTGCCAGTTAATCATAAGGTGGGTCTGGATTTTGCCCGAGCGCTTCGTGCCTTCCTGCGTCAAGATCCGGATAAGATTATGGTGGGGGAAATTCGTGACATTGAGACCGCGCGTATTGCCGTACAGGCTTCTCTTACTGGGCATGTAGTTCTAAGTACCTTGCACACAAACGATGCTCCTGGTGCTATCACTCGACTTATCGACATGGGACTGGAGCCTTTTCTACTTTCTGCTTCAATCGAGTTTGTGCTTGGTCAGCGTCTCGTTCGAAAAATTTGCAAGGAGTGCAAGCAAGAATATAAGCCAAAGCGTGATATTTTGGAAGATCTCGGACTCAATCCGCAAGAACTCGGGGATCGTAAATTTTACTTTGGCGGTGGATGCCCCGAGTGCAACAAGACGGGGTACCGTGGTCGATCCGGCCTTTTCGAGATGATCTCTATTACGGACAGCTTTCGTGAACTTATTAATAGCGGTGCAGCTACGCTTGTTCTTCGGCAAAAAGCCATTGAGCAAGGAATGCGTACTCTTCGCGAAGATGGCCTTCGCTCAATCTTTGATGGTGAAACTACTATCGAGGAAGTCTTGAAATATACCTAGAAATCTCCAATATCTTAAATTATGGCAGTTTTTAATTATGTAGCAGTCGATCAAAACGGCTCTCCTTCCAACGGTAGCGTAGAGGCGGAGTCACAAGAGCAGGCCTTGGCCCTTTTGGGGCAGAGTGGGCTAATGGTTTCTGAAATCACCCCGGCACAGGAAGCACCATCAGCAGGCAAGGCCAAGAAAAAAAAGAAAGGCAAGAAAGGGCTCAATATCGAAATCGGCGGCGGGCCCAATAGTGAGGACATCTCGATTTTCACTAGACAAATGGCGACTCTGGTTCAAGCGGGTCTACCTCTTCTTCGAAGCCTCGAGGTCATGACCAAGCAGCAGGAAAAAAAACCGAAGTTCAAGGAAATGCTGGAGAAAATTTCCGAGAAAGTTTCTTCTGGTGGAAACCTTTCCGATGGGCTGGCTACGTATCCAAAGACTTTTGATAACTTATACGTCAATATGGTCAGGGCAGGGGAAGCTGGCGGCGTATTGGAGCTCGTGCTCGATCGCTTATCTCAATTTCAGGAGAAATCCATCCGCACAATAAAGAAAGTAAAGTCCGCCATGATTTACCCAAGCGTAATCATGTTTGTCGCGGTGGTCATAGTCACCTTGTTGATGATGGTGGTGGTTCCACAATTTGAAGCTATTTTCCAGCAAATGCTTCGAGGGGCGCCTTTGCCCG
>JABHOU010000421.1 GCA_018695085.1 Opitutia bacterium
ACATCAGTACCTGAAGGAGCAACCAAAAAGCCGGAGTCGTGACGCAACTCCTGAGCCAATCGCATACCTGGTCCCAAATTCTTCAACAACACTTCTTCGATACGATATTTTTGATCGGCGATTGAGTGGAGGTGCTCCAAAGCCTCAGTAACTTCAGGATCGTAATACGTTTCGCGACCACGCAAGGTTCGCACGACGATAGCTTTCTCATAACCAAGCTCCTCATAATGATCAAAGTCCAGTGCAACCTTAATGATCGAAGCAGCTCGCCTAATGCCTTTTTCGTCCGCCAATTCAAACCGTGGCTGTAAATCGATTTTGGTAATTATTTCGCGGACTTCTTCGAGTCGAGGAATTTTCTCCAGCATTTGTTCGGTAACTTCAGGAAACCGGCCCACTATCTCCTGAACCTCCTTCGATAATTCTCTCTTGTGATATACATCCTCGGAAATGGCTTCAGGCAAGGTAATGGAAGCAATCTGAGAAAAAATGGAGGCCACCTCGATCCTCCACTGGTTCGGCTCTTCAAGCCTATCCGCCAATTCGCCAGCAAGACGTTGCACGCGTTGAGCCCGTCCGAAAAACAAGGGCTTCGCGGTTGCCAAGGCTTGGCTCAAAGCATCAACTGCTCCTTTGAGCGTTTGCTCGAGCAACACCTTTTCCCCAACGATTAATTCGTGTTGCCGAAGACCGGCATACAAGGACTGAATCAACCGTTCGGGAGGGCAAGGTTTGGATAACATGCGGAAAACATTGCCGTCGTTGACTGCAGACATGGCCGATTCAAAATCGGCGTGTCCCGTAAGCAACATTGTTACCACATCGGCGTTGCGTTCCTTTATCGCAGATAGCATAGCCGCTCCATCTATGCCAGGCATTCGCATGTCCGAAAGCACGACAGCAAATCCACCTTCTTCATCAAAAACTCGAAGGCCATCCTCCCCAGAGTTTGCCGTAAAGAGATCAAAGCCCTTACGTAAGTGCAACTGGAAGCCCTTTAAGATCGATTCCTCATCATCGACACAAAGTATTTTCTTATTCATAAACTGAATTCATGACTTCAGGATGATAGACGTCAAGCTCAGCGAGATTTCTAAAAACAGATTTGATCTCAAAATCTCGACCGTCGGCTTAGCAAGAATCTATTTTCCAAAAAAGAAAAGGCTCGGCCAGCTTTAGCATTTTAGTTCCAGCCTAAAGTTCTTTTCGCGAGGAACCATCCGTTTTTATTGACAGTTAAACTAACGAAATAAAGCATGAACGCCAAATCCTTGGAAACACCATGAAGCCTTTCGCATTTCTCATTACTTTGCTTTTTTTCTCAAGCCTGTGGATGAAGTCCGCTCCGAGAATTTGGACGGATGTTCAAGGTCGACAAGTGACAGGAGATTTTGAAACCATTCGCGGCGACATAATCGTACTGCGAGTAGGCACTCAGTCCTATGCATTCCCACTATCTCGCCTTTCTGCGTCGGATCAACTTTTTGCACGAAACCTTGCTACCAAAAATCCAAGTGAAAGCCGAGACGGGAAAAAGCAAACTGCGGACTGGCCTAGCTGGAGAGGACCTTACGGGAATGGTGTTTCTCGCGAAGCAGGATTGCTCGCACGATGGCCTGAAAATGGACCGAATCTTCTCTGGAGCACCAACAATCTGGGTAAAGGCTACTCCAGCATCATTGTCGCAGGCGACCAAATCTTCACCCTCGGCGAAGCAGGCGGCGCCACATCACTTTACGCCCTTGACAGGGCAACTGGCAGAAAAGCTTGGGAAAGCCCCATCCGAGGAGGAGGTGGAGCCAATGGAACGCCAGCCTATGACAAAGAAGTCAACTTGGTTTATGGACTAACTAAAAATGGAAACTTAGCCAGTGTTCGCGCCTCGGACGGAAAACTCGTTTGGCAAAAGAACTTCGAGCGGGACTTCGGAGGTAAAATGATGTCGGGGTGGGGATACTCGGAATCTCCACTTATCGACGGTCCTTGGCTTATTTGCAGTCCAGGCGCACCAAGTGCCGCCATCATGGCTTTGGACAAAAGAACAGGAAAAGAAATCTGGCGAGCCCCCTTCCCTCGCGAAATGGGCAAAAAAGGCAAAGACGGCGCTGGTTACGGTTCAGTATCCATCGTCGAAATTAACGGTAAGAAACAGTATGTACAGATGACTGGTCGAGGCGTTCTGGCCGTTAACGCTCGTTCAGGTCGTCCACTTTGGCATTACAATAAGATCGCAAACGGAACCGCAAACATCCCTTCGATCATCGTGGATGGCGACCACATCTTCGCCTCCACGGGTTACGGTGATGGTGGCAGCGTTTTACTGCGGATAACTACCTCAGGTGCTAGAGAGATCAAATACTATTCGGCCGCGGAGCTACAGAACCACCACGGAGGTATGGTGCTGCTGGACGGGCATGTCTATGGCGGACATGGACACAACAAGGGAGAACCTTTTTGTCTCGATATGAAAACGGGGAGAATTACATGGAAGGTAAATGACAATGAAATCCGCAAGATGGGATCAGCGGCACTGACTTGTGCTGATGGTCACCTTTACTTTCGCTACCAAAACGGCATGATGAAATTGGTCGAAGCCAGCACCCGAGGTTACATGGAGAAAGGGTCCTTCCAAATCCCGAATGACCGAAAAAACAGTTGGCAGCATCCAGTCGTAGCGGGTGGAAAGCTCTATCTCCGAGCTCAAAACATTCTCTACTGCTACGACATAAAAAGTAAGGGATGACGGAAAAGCACGGATTCGGCGGTGCGGCCAAGGCGGGAGAATCGATACTTGGTCCGTTGGAAAAAAAGTTCGTGGCGAGATGGGTTAACCGCGTACCCTTTTGGTTGGAAACTCACCATCTTACCTTACTCACAATTCCATGGACGGGATTAGTCATTGCATCCGCATGGCAAGTGCGGGATTCGGGAGACATCCGTTGGTTCTGGGGCGTGTCTCTCGCCATCGTTCTTCAATATCTCACCGATCTCTTCGACGGAGCCGTTGGACGGTCTCGAAACACCGGACTAGTAAAATGGGGATTCTACATGGACCATTTTCTGGACTATGTTTTTAAATCCGGACTAATCATAAGCTATGCAATAATTGCCCCGCCTCAGCAAAACCTCGATTGGTGGTTCTTCAGCATTCTAGGCATTACTAGCGGCTACATGGTTAATTCCTTCCTCTGCTTCGCCGCCACCAACGAATTTGAAATTTACTTTTTCGGCAT
>JABHOU010000150.1 GCA_018695085.1 Opitutia bacterium
CAACATCACGAAGATCCTGAAAGAGAAGCCCGTGTGCTTCTGGAGCAACTTGAGAGCAAGGTCTGAAATCTTATTTTTCATTTTAGACCGAATATTTTGCACGTTTCGGAACGAGCGAAAACTTCGCTTTCAGATTATTCGTCCCGCGCTTGGTTTGAATCGGCATGCTTAATTCGTTTGCTGCAAATCGTTTGAGACGAATAGGGATGTTTTCGAAATGAGCGGTATTCTTGGAAACATCTCTCTAGTTAGCGGATTTACGATTCTGTCTCGTGTGCTTGGACTTCTTCGGGATATGTTGTTTTTTGCCTGTTTCGGTGGTTCGTACGTTGGCGGTGCTTTCGTCTTGGCATTCACTTTGCCGAACCTCTTTCGCCGCATGCTGGGGGAGGGCACCCTTTCCTCGGCCTTCATCCCCGTTTTTTCTGAAACGATAGAAACCAAATCCCTTGACGAAGGGCTCTCTCTGCTGAACAAGGTGCTGACCCGGTTGGCACTTGGGTTGGTCGCCATCTTACTCCTAGGATTGTGCTTGGTCTTCTTGGTCGATGGCCTGGATCTGCTAATTTCGCCCAAGTGGCGTTTAGGTGTAGAATTATGTTCGGTTACCTTGCCATACGTTTTGGCTATTTGCCTTTCCGCTCTGATCGTTGGGGCCTTGAATGCACGCAAGAAATTTTCTCCCGGAGCTTCTTCGCCGATTATCTTGAATCTTGCGATGATCGCCACACTTGCTGTGGGTGGAATCGTTTATGGCTTGGATGGAGAAGACTTGGCCCTCGCATTGTGCGTATCCGTTTTGATCGGCGGCGTCTTGCAACTTTTTGCTCCCGCCTTTTCTCTGCATCGGCTCGAGGGTTGGAAGTACAAGTTCGACTTTGGGCAGTCCGCTGAACTGTCTCGCATCCGCGAGCTCTTCGTAGTAGGTGCCTTTGGAGCTGCGGTGGGGCAAGTGAATGTCCTTGTGTCTCGTTTCTTGGGTTATTCACTTCCTGATGAAGGAGCTGTTTCCATGCTCTTTTTGACATCCCGTCTTACGGAACTTCCGTTGGGTGTTTTCGCCATTGCTATCGCTACCGTGGTTTTCCCCGAAATGGCGAGATTGCTAGGGCAGAAGGACGAATTGGGATTTCGCAGAGCCTTTACCAAAGGATTGAGACTCACTCTGGTCATCACTTTACCTGCGGCAATGGGCTTGGCTTTGCTTGCGGAACCCATACTCGTGACTTTGTTCCAATGGGGACGTTTCGGCGCTGGAGAGGTTCTGGCAACGGTTCCGATCCTGATGCTTGCTTCCTTCGGATTGCCCTTTTACGCGGTAGCCGCGTTTTACATTCGTGGTTTCCACGCCAGAAAGGATATGAAGACTCCCTTGCTGGCCGCTTTGTTGAGCCTCGTCGCTAATTTGCTTTTCAGCTTAGTCCTTATGAAATATTGGGGGGTGCTTGGTCTTGCCGCCGCAAACGGTTTGGCTGCTATCATTCAAACTTGCTATCTGGTTTTCCGTTGGCGACAAGTGCACGATCCGCTCGAATCGGAAGAGGATGATTCCCCCTGTCTCTTCCCCTCCATCGTCTCTACCGTCGCAATGTCCGTCGTGGTTGCCTTCGGGCGCTCGGGGATAGAGCGCTTGGACATTTCCCACAAGGGGAGTTCCGCCATTTCACTAGCCGTTCTCATACCTCTTGCCTTGGCTGTTCACTTCGTTTGCCTTTGGGTTTTCTCTTTCCCGGAAGTAAAGGCCGGCATTGACTCGTTGAAGCGACGCATTCGATGTCGTGGAGAGGATTAATGTGTTCGGACGAGGTTGACCTATCGCCGTCTCTCCGGCAAGTTGGACTAAAGTCACTTCCGTGAGTTACCATTGCATAAAGCCCGATTGTCCTAACCACGACGCAAACCTTCCCAAGGAGGCTGCGCAGAAACTGGAATACAGGTGCTTTCTCTGCCAATCAGAGTTGGTGCCGCCCCCAGTTCCACTTGAAAAGATCGTCGATTTCGTGGAAGACCTTCCCGCGGCTATACAAATCATGCCGAAGTTGCAGGTCCTCTTGAGTGACGCCAATTCGAGCATTTCCGATATCATTGGACTTATAAAGACCGACCCATCTCTGGTTTCCCGTATTGTCAAGGCTAGTAATACCGCCTATTTCGCAGGATCCTATTACTGCTCGACAATTGAGGACGCTATGAACCGAATAGGCTTTACCGAGGCCTACAACATCATCGGTTACGTGGCTGCCAGTCAACTGTTCCAACAGGACTTGCCCCTTTATGGACTTACTTCCGACGAACTTTGGTCTTCCTCGGTTCGTGGAGCTTCAAGTATGCAGTTGATTGGTTCTAGGTTGCGACTTGTTCAACCCTATGTCTTGCCCAACAGCGGGGTCGCCTATACCGTCGGACTGCTCCGTTCAGTGGGTAAAATGCTCATTAACTTTTTTCACGGTACGCACGGGATAGCTGCTTTATCTTCCTTGAAAGCCCCCCTCACTGTTGAAATGGAAAAGAGTCTTCTTGGTTTCGACAATCGAGAAGCTGCCGCCGCCCTTTTGCGGAAATGGAATTTTCAAGAAGAAGTGGTCTCTCCCATTTTATTTCAAGATACTCCTTTTGAATGCGAGGAAGTTCGTCCGCTTGCATGCCTTCTTAATGTAACCGCCAAAGGTATACGTGACTTTCCACCCGATAAGCTTGTAGATGAGCCTCAGGCACTGCGTTCATCTTTTAAGTCCGATGGCGGGCTTTTGTCGGCTATCAATCTTTCTCCCAAAGCCTTGCTTGATGGTTTGGCCGAGTCGACTATCGACTTTCAAGCTTTTTCCAAGTCCTTATTGGTCTAGCCAAACATTATGAAAGCGTTGACTTGATAGCTGCTTTGTCGGTAATATAGTAGTTCTTTTTCGTGTATGGGAACCAATTTATCATCAACCTTTGCGAATCCAAAATCTTTCGGATTCACTCTGATCGAATTGTTGATTGTCTTAGCTATAATCGGAGTACTTATTGGTATCACTTTTTCGGGGGCAAACTATTTGTTCAAAGCTCAGCAAGAGAAGAAAGGCTTGTCTGACATTGAAGCACTCAAATTGGCTTTGGAGGAGTTTAAAAGTGAGCATGGGGATTATCCTCGAACGGACGACTTGTCTGGCGATATGCAAACGCTTCCTTTCTTAACTGGACAGCGCCTGTTTCAAGCACTTTCTTCCTATGTGGATGAATCAGGTGATCCCTATGCTAATCCCCTCAAACGCCCAAAAAGCTTTTTAAAGAGTGAAGCCCTCACGTTGGCTGAACAAGAAGGCAATCAAATTCAGGAGGTCACCATGGACTTTACTAATTCGAATACCAGCATTCCCGAGTATTTTGCCATTGATCCATGGGATTCGCCCTATGTATATGACTATCCACGTCGGGATGGAAATCTTGGTTATCTTCTTTTTTCGAAAGGACCCGATGGCGAATCCTCTGATTTCACCAAAGAACTAATCTCTCCCGAGAATATTGACATGGACAACTTGCCTGTTAAAGAACCAGGGAATTGGTAGGGATTGAAAGCAAATTTAATAATATAAATTTCAAATGACTAATTTAAAACGGTTCAGAACTAAACGACGTGCAGGTTTTACTCTGATCGAATTGCTCGTTGTTATCACCATAATCGGAATACTTGCGGGGATTATGTTTAATAGCGGACTGTTTTCCTTCCTCAAGTCTGCAGAAGTAAAGAAAACTAAATCTATCTTCCGTGCTTGGGTTACTCAGGTCTATCAGTATCAGGAAACCTACAAGCATTTCCCCCCAGTGCTCTTACGGAATAAAGAGGGAGAACCCTTGGAGATCGGTCAAGAATATGAGGAATATCATGACCGTTTCCTTGCCGCACTCAAGGGTAGGGAATGGGATCGTACGAATAACTCATGGATTGCCTTGGATCAATACCGCGACGAGAACAAGCGTTCTCGTGAGTTTCACTCTTTCGGCGAAGATGAATTTGGCGAAAATGGTTTTCTAGTGGATGCTTGGGGGGGGGATCGGATCTTCATCGTGGTTGATCGCGATGGTGATGGTCTCATTGAGCTAGAAGCAACTGCATTTAATGACCTAAAAGACGCTCTCATTATGGAGTATGATTCCCAGATTGTCGAGGATGCGGGAGATAAGTTGAAGTTCATCCACGAAAAAGTCGGAATTTATGTTTTGAATGATGGCGGTGATAGCGAGAATGTGTTCTCTTGGAATATCGAAAAATACCTAGAGGAATGATTCTTTCGCCTAAATGCTTCCCTTCTCTGAAAGCATCTAGGTCTGGCTTCACTCTGCTCGAGTTGCTAGTCGTTATCTCCGTAATGGCTTTAATGATGGGGTTTATAGGCTTCAGTCTGCTTGGAGGAGGGGGGGCATCACTGGATGCTGCTCAGCGAGAAATGGTGAGCCTTGTTCAGCAGACTCGCATGCAAGCCACTCTTTCCGGACGAGAAACCCGGCTCATTGTTCATGACGATCCATCGGACCCTGAGAAATTTCATCGTTACCTTGAAATCGTTGTCGAAGACGCTAATGTGACTGGTGCGTGGAGACCCCTTGGGCAAGGAACACTGCTTCCCGAAGAGGCTTATATCGTTCCTAGTGAGGAACGGTTCGGCGTTAGTGTAGAGACTCCCGATGATAATCCTTGGCCCAGCAAAGCTTACACGATCTGGAGTGGCGATGCATCCGAGGATTTTCTTCTCGGATCGGTTCGCAAGGGAGTGCGCACTGAAAATGGTCCTGATGCCTTGAATTTCCGTTTTTTGGCATTCGATGCTGAAGGGAAGGTGAATTGTTCTACCGTCACTGGTCCTGCTGGTACTTTCCCGCCGCCAATGATTGTGCTTGCCATCGGAAATCCCAATCCACCCAACACGCAAAAAGCAATTCGCATCGATAATCCAAATGACATTTCAGGCGTGCTCCTGCGCCGATATGGTGGATTTGCTGTTTTGGATTACGATGATATCGCAAATTGATCGTGAACGACTTACCTAGCCAAAATCCGATAAACCGAAGCAATTTTGGATTCACTTTGCTGGAAGTGATCATTGCCTTGTCGGTATTTGGCTTTCTAATTGGCGGACTATTGGCCTTGCTTCCATGGGGAGTTGAGGGTGCTGGTAATGTGCGTGATCGTAATGTAGCTTACGGTATGACTGACGCGATTCAAGTCGAACTGGAACTCATGGGCTTCGGGTTGGTCGAATCTTTAACTGATGAAGATACAGTTATTCATCTTGTTGCTCCTTCCGATGGTCGTGAAGTCCGCTGGGAACCAAACGCCAATCAAATTTCCGAATTTCCCATAGCTAAAGACCAACTTGAAGAAATGGATAAGGAGTTGCCGACTGGTCAACGTTATTTCCTGATTCGGTGCAGTCAATTTCCAGAGGACAATCGGCACGAGCATGACCCTAGCAACGGATATCTGGGTTTGCAGGTCGACGTTCAGTGGCCTTACAAGACGCTTGATGCTGAAGATGGGGTCGAGGAACGCATTCGTTCCCATTTCCAGTTCCCCTTGGCTATCACTCGTTGATAGATGGCTGCCTGTTCGAAGGTTGCCGCATGGGTTGCGGCTTCGCGTCCTCGTACTCTGGTTGCCTCGTTAAGTCCGGTTTGTATCGGAGCTAGTCTTGCCTTACATGAAGTCGACGAGATTTCATGGACCTTGGTCGGTCTCTGCTTGGTATTCGCCATTTTTATGCAAGTGGGTGCCAATTTCGCCAATGACTATTATGATTTTGTCAAAGGCGCTGATGACGAACGTCGATTGGGACCCGCTCGGTCGGTGGCTTCGGGTGTCGTGTCTCCATTTGTCATGCGGATGGCTGGGTTTGGTACTCTCGCCTTAGGTTTTGCTTTTGGCTTGCTACTAATGGAGCTATCCGGTGCCGGATGGTCTCTGCTTTGGGTTGGAGTGGCTAGTGTCTTTTGTGCTTGGGCATATACCGCTGGACCTTGGCCATTAGCTTATCTTGGACTGGGGGATGTGTTCGTGGTGCTTTTCTTTGGTCTAGTCGCTACGGGAGTCACTCACTACGTACTGGTTCATCAGGCAGGGCTAGATTGGATTCCCGTATGGTGGGCTGGCCTTGCCGTGGGATTGATTGTCAATAATCTGTTGGTGGTAAACAATCATCGTGACGCCGAAGAAGATGTTGCTTGTGGAAAGCGAACTCTGGTAGCTCGATTCGGTCGAAAGTTTGGCGTCGTACTCTACTTAGTCGGGTCTTGTTTGGCATTGGGTTTTTGCCCTTGGCACGAACGAGGTTTACTTTGGACCGCTTGGCTGTTGCCCGTCGCGCTGTTCCTCGGGTTGCTTCTGAACAAGGCCAAAAACCAACAGGATTACGCCAAGCTATTAGGCAGATCAGCCGCCTTGGTTATCGCTCACTGTATCCTGGCTGTTGCTGGATTACTTATCCTCCGCTAAGTCGGATAGGCGTCGGCTTAGCAACAGTCGCTAGTTCAAGTATGTTGGAAACTAGTCTATGCTTGAACGATTTTCACCAACTCGTCTTTACTCTTGAGACCAACAATCGTTTCCGAGAGGTTTCCACCTTTAAAAACTAAAAGAGTGGGAATGGACTGAACGCCGTGTGCTTGGGCGAGTTCTGTATTTTCGTCCACATTCACCTTGTAAATGCTCACGGCATCGCCCACTTCGGTAGCCACTTCTTCGAGAACGGGGGCCAAGGCTTTGCAAGGCCCGCACCAAGGTGCCCAGAAGTCGACCACCACGGTGTTTTCCGCATCTGCGGTGGCATTGGCAAACGTTTCCTTATTTAGACTAGTAATATCGGACATGTTTTTGTCGCTCGTTGGTTTTGAGTTAAAGAAAGAAAAATCAAGAATATTGCAAGAAAAGCAATATGGCTAACGTTACGGCACCTCCAAAGACTAGGAAATCCAGCACCATGAAAAAAATGTTGGGTCCTGCTTTTTTTTCATGTGAACCTGCGGACGCAAGAGCTGTGGCAGCACCTGGGGGACCTCCCATTGGTCCCGGAGCGCCTACAGGTGCTCCGCCCGGAGGTGCGCCAGGTGTGGGACCGCCCATTGGCGATGATCCGCCAGGTGGAGGCAGTCCGGGGCCAC
>JABHOU010000642.1 GCA_018695085.1 Opitutia bacterium
AATGTTGGCCAGTTGCTCGTGCTTGGGATAGACATCGATAATCTTTACTTGGTCTATAATCCAGTTACCGCCGGCAAGAATGCCTGAGCGGGATTCCGAAGAGGATATCGGCTCCATATTGCGTACTTGAGTTGTTTTAGGATTTGCAGGAAAAAACGATTCTTCACCTGCATCCCAATTTTCAAAAACTAGCAAGAAAGAAAAGAATATATGAGCAGCGAGCTACCTCCTTCCATAGATCACTTGAAGGCGGTAACGGATAACGTTCGCTCTCTTGCAGTGTCAGTAGCGGAAGGCGTTTGATTCGAGAACCCTTCCCCTACCGAGACTCTCGCAATCCTTAGCTACTTCGGACCCCGGAGCCAATCTAGACGCACCTGAAATCGTCGACGCTGAGAAGTAAAGGCACCGGGGGGAACCAGTCTAATCTTCCTCGGCTATCCGCGCCTCAATGGCGGCGATCACCACGTCGAGAGCCTTGATGCGTGCATATCGCTTGCAATTGCCCTCGATAATCGTCCAAGGAGCGTAGGTAGTATGGGTGCGTAGAAACATTTCTTCGGTGGCCTCCTCGTAGAGATCCCACTTTTCCCGGTTACGCCAATCCTCTTCGTTGAGCTTCCACTGCTTGGCGGAATCTTGCTCGCGGGCTTTAAAGCGTTTCATCTGCTCGTCCTTGTCGATCTGAAGCCAGAACTTGATCACGACGGCACCGAAATTCCAAAAGTTTTCCTCCATCTCGTTTATCTCGCCATAGGCCCGATTCCAATCGGCCTCCGAGCAAAAGCCTTCCACGCGCTCTACAAGCACGCGACCATACCAAGAACGATCGAATATGGTAAGATGACCCGCCTTGGGAAACTCAGTCCAGAATCGCCACAGGTAATGGTGGGCGTTCTCCACGTCGTTGGGAGCTGCAATCGGTATCACCTCGTAGCCCCGAGGATCCATGTCTTCCGTCAACCGGCGAATATTGCCTCCCTTGCCGCCGGCGTCCCAACCCTCGTAAACGATGACCACCGGAATACGACGACGATATATCTCATCGTGCAATTCACCAATCCGCTTCTGCCGCTTATCGAGAAGTTTGCGGTATTCGTCCCGATCAAGGGTTTGGGATAGATCCGCCCTCTTCAAGCTCGGAGCAGTGGAAAAAACGGGCAAATCCTTTTTCTCAGGAGGATCCTGCTTCAACGACCCCTCCGCCTGAGCAGTCACACGCTTTCTCAAAACCTTCACCAAGCTTCGAAGGATACAGGCATTGGCGGAAGTGACATGCTTGGCATCGACCACCTTCCAAGGCGAGGCAGGAAGATCGGTGGCCTCGATCAATCGCTTGGTTGCCTTTTTGTACTGAGCATACTTGCAATGACGAGCGAGCACGTCGTCCGACACTCGCCAGGACGTAGCGGGATTCTTGCGAAGCTTTTCCAAACGCTCGGCCTGCTCATCCTTCGATATGTCCAAGAAGAACTTGAAGATCACCGTCCCACCGTCCTTGAGCTGATTCTCAAAGGCGACGACGTCGTCGAATGCCTTGCTCATGGAATCCTCGTCCAACTCTTCCCCAACGTAATCATCCAGCAAGGTGCGGTACCAACTCCGGTCGAAAATGGCCATTCTTCCTGCCGATGGGGTGCGCCGCCAGAATCGCCAGAGAAAAGGTCGTAACTGCTCATCGTGATTGGGGGAGGCGATGCATGAAACCTTGAACCCACGTGGATCCAGAGGCTGGATCACTCGGTTTATCATGGTGCCCTTGCCCGCAGCGCTCCAGCCTTCGAACACAATGAGCACGGGAATTCCCAGCTCACGACAACGTCGCTGGAGCAAAGCCAATTCCTGCTCCAGTTCCTCGATTTCCTTCTTCAGCACCTTTTTACCGTTCCCATCCATAGTATGAAAAAGCAATTCATGCCCATAGGACTAGCGCACCGACTTTACAACCCGGAAAAAAGAAAATAGGAAATTTGCCCAGTTCTTGGAACCAAAAAAGGCCTCGCCAAAATCGGCGAGGCCTTTGAAATTAAAGTTAAAAAAGCTAACTTAGAAAGAAAGCAAGCTTTCGGCATAGAACTCGTCTACGTCGTAATCGGTAGCAGAATCTACGGAAGCATGACTGTACTCGAGACCTAAGCTCAAGTTATCAGTGACTGTGAAACTAGTATACAAGGTAATGCGATCCGATTCTGCCTTTGTGTCAAAGTCTTCGTGACTGTACCGAAGCGTGAGACCAAAGAAATCGTTGAACTGGTAGTTGCCCATGAGCATAATGTCCCAAGCATCAACGTCACGTATATCCCAATTGTCGTATTCGATGGCAAGTGTCAGAGCTCGGTCGTTGTAGGCCAACCATGCATTGAATTGCTCGATTTCAGAAGAGTTGGAAACCGACTCGTGCGCATAACCCAAACGACCTTCCAATCCGGGAAGAATCATTATAGCTGCTTGCAAATCGACTGCAACGTCACCCGATTTCGTAGAACCGTCATCCGGGAAAAGCGCGTTATGCAAACCTAAGGAAAACCCAAAGCGTCCGTTATTGAAGTTCCCGCGAATTCCATCCACGTAATTTCGGCGGAGTGAAGGTATTCCAAGAGAAGCGGTACTTGTCCCGTCGCCAAAAAGGTAGGCATTGGAAACTTGGTAGAGATTGGGAGCTTCGTCACCTTCGAAACCAAGTGTGCTCAATTGGCGACCCATGCTTATGCTGAAGTCGCGATTGACGTTGTAACGGATGAAGGCCTGCTCGAGAGCAACTGCTGATGTGGAACCGATCGAACCTCCACCAGGGGCTCTCACCGTCCTATCACTAGATAAATTAGTGTGGAGCTCCGCAGTTACTGGAGAAAAGTCGAAAAGGAAGTCTACATCGGCAGCAGTATTAAAGCCTGCTTCGTCGTTAACTCCACCACCAGCGTCATCATTCTGAATATTGGCATACATGAAATCAACGTACCCGCGTAGCTTAACGCGGTTGGCGAGGTCTATGCCTCCGGCTCCGCTAGTGGTGTTGGCTCCCAACGTAGTCCCTTGAGGACCTGAAGCGACTGGAGCACGGGAAAGGCCCGGGATGCCGGGGACTTGGGCAAAGGAAGAAGAAACGGCAAGCACGGATGCCGAAACGAAGGACAAGAGCGTTTTCATGGGCAATGGTATGATTATAGTCTGTAAGATTAGAATTCTAAACTAGGTTCCTATGACAGTTAGTTTTGAATCTATCGTCAAGAGTGAAAATAGCCTGCCCGAAGACACCGAAAATCAGTCGTGGGGGTTTCCTTGGTGCAACAGTCCCTGCCATGGCAAGAAGGGAACCGACCGACGATCCGACCGGAACGAAGGCATCCTGCAAATCAAAGGAAAGCGGAGCGTGACGACGAGCAAAGTGGTTTTACCATCAATGACAAAACCGGAACGCAAAGGTGCTCTCGGTTCCTAGAACAACCCTTCAAAGAAGCTTGTTGTTTTTCTTTTGCCGCGGCTTTGGCTTGATTGGGCGTTTACCGCCTTGGTGGATGCGAATATTGACGTTGCCCTCAAGGGATTCGAGCCGCTCGAGCATTCCCTCGGGCAAGGCGTTTCGTTCGGCATCCGTATTTACGGGACCTTCGAAAAGCACTTCGCCATCGGGCGAAGTCGCCTTGAAGCGCTTTTTCCCATCTTCGGAACTATACTCGAAAGAACCGTCGTCATCAATGCTAACCACCTTTGTTTGAGCAGTCCCGGTCACGGAAGACCAAGAGGAAGATGCGCCACGACGACGAGCGTCGCGAAGAAGTTCATCCAGTTTGGGAGCCGCACCAAAGCCTAGATCGATATCGAAATCCAGATTGAGTTCGGGAACGGCGCCTTCGTCACGAGCCTTGTCACGCTCCATCGGGCTGAGCTTGCCGTCGCCATCGGCATCGAATTTCTCGAGTAGCTTTGGATCGGAAAAATCAAGGTTGGGGGCAAACCCATGTAAACCGCGGCGACCAAGCAAGTCCCGTTGCCCGGCTATCTGCTTGCGAATATGTTCGTTGAGGTCACGTGCGTCAGGGATGATAAATCCGCCACCTCTTAAATCGTTGCCAAGAATCCTCGGGGTCGGAAATCCTCGAGCCTGAGCTTTCGGTACCAGCTTGCTGCCAAGCTTGGCCTTAAGGACCTTTTCCTTGCCACCACGCAGGATGGTTAAAGAGACTTGCTGGTTTGCCTCGCGCGAGCGCACGAGCTCTAAAAGTTGTTCCTGATTGACGAGTATTTGATCGTCGAGCTTCTTCAGGACGTCGTACTGCTCCAATCCGGCTTTCTCGGCAGGACTTCCGGGACTGACTTGTTCGACGGACAAGTATAGGTTGCCCGACAACCCAAGTTGGCGACTGATCACAGGTGAAAGCTTGGTCGCGTAAACGCCTAGGAACGTTGCCTTCGCGGGAGAAATCTTGACGCCGGCGCGGGCCTTAGATTGGGCCTTGCTGCCCGGATCGGCAGATAGCCACCCGCAGGATAATACTGTAGAAAGAAGGAACGGGAGTGTTTTCATGATGGTTGGGAGGTTAGTAGCTGTTCTCTGCTTCAATAAAGTTCCAGTCCGATGAGGACGACTTCCTGACGAGGAACGGAGGAACGCATGAGGGTGTTGGTCTCGGGGTTTCGCCAAATGGTTTCGTCGAGATAGCGATAACGGTACTGACGAGCGGGACTTGAACCAGGTCGATCGATGATTCCTTCGTCGGAAACGTCGACGAGAATCTCTTTGACCTGCGGATCACTCCAACCTGATTCGGACATAGCGGCGAACTCGGCGGCGGAAACGCCGTGCAGTGGGCTGAGTCCTTCCTCGTCCACGAACTCCGGTTTGGCCGGAAGGGATTGCTCGGAGGCGAGCGAAGGAGATACGGCAGGCGTTGTTTTTTTCTGAAATACGGGATAAGCGACGTACAGGGCGAGTGCGACCAATGCGGCGACTGCGGAAATAGGGAAAGTGAACGCACGCAAAAAGGGAACGACTTTACCTCTTTCAGCAGGTAACCGGCTGGTTGCTTCCTCCTCCAATTCGGGCAAGCGCCTGACCGCAAGATTTCCCGATTCACCCAGCGCTTTTTCGAGGCGAGACTCAAAAGCTTCGGATGGCTTGGCAGGGGGGAAGGAGCGAAGTTCCTTTTCCAGTTCCTCAAATTCGTTCACTTCGAATCCTCCCCGCGAGGTTCCGACAACAGCTCGGGAACCGACTTTTTGAGCTTACTCATCGCATAACGATAGCGGGATGCCGCCGTATTAAGCGAAATACCAAGAGTCTTGGCAATTTCGTCGAATGTTTGTTCTCCCCATATCTTGAGGGTGAGCACTTCCTTCTGCTCGGACGGCAACAGGTGAACGGCCTCCAAGAGAGCGTCCCGCCGTTCGTTGCGCTCCATGGAGCGGTCGAACCATGCATTCTTCTCCATGTCGGCGGCCACGTTGTCCTCGCGAATGACCCGACGATCCAAGCTACGCGCCCAGTCGATGGCTAATCGGCGAATGGCTCGATAGACTAAACCCGGGGGGACTTCTCCAGTGTGACCATAGAGACGCCAAATGCGCACGAAAGCTTCCTGCAAAAGATCCTCGGCATCGGCCGGGTTGCGAGCCTGTTGACGAGCAAACATAAGGAGCTTTGCCCCGTGACGGGCAAACCAGGATTTCCATATGGGCTCGGTGTGCATGGCG
>JABHOU010000234.1 GCA_018695085.1 Opitutia bacterium
GCCCTGACGACCTCGTTCTTTCCCTTGGTCTCCACGGTGAAAACCAGTTTTTCAGAGACTATTGGCCCGGGATAGCCCTTGCCCAATTTTTTTCGCCATGAAAGGCGAAGTATTTCCTTGGAAATACTTTTGGGCCAAGGAGATTCTTTTTCGAGATAACCATCGCGTGTCGGTCCTCTCCATTGCGACCAATCAAGAGAGGTGCCTTCAACCTGAGGAATCATAAAGGAAATGATCGTTGGAAAAAGTGGAAAGCTTAAGGATTTCATAATGAAATTTAAGTTGAGAATAGTTAATAGGGAAGCTTATTTGCTTCGGTACAGGATAATTGTTGGTTTGGCTATTACGGTGCCGAGATGAATTTTAATGTTTCGGCACACTTGCGTTGTCGTCCATTGAGCTATGGCATAATCTCTAGTCTTTGGAAGCAAGTGAGTTTAGTGCGGCAAGGGCACGGGTTCTTGCTCTTGAATGATCAACGCAAGGCATAGGGTAATGAATTCCAAGCTTAATGTCATGTTTTCTTAGGAGCAAGGGATCTGCTTTCCAAGGACGAAAGATCCACTTGGAAGGCATGTTGCTGAGCGACGGAATCCAGTATTTTACATATCGGCCATCTCGGTCGAATTTCTCTCCCTGAAGAATTGGATTGAAAATCCTAAAATATGGTGCGGCGTCGGCACCGCATCCTGCCGCCCATTGCCAACCTTGAGTATTACTTGCGAGGTCGGCATCGACTAAAGTGTCCCAAAACCATTTGGCTCCTTCTGTCCATGAAAGGAGAAGGTGCTTGACCAGAAAAGAGGCCACTACCATGCGGACTCGGTTGTGCATCCAGCCCGTTTCGTAGAGTTGGTGCATGCCCGCATCGACCAAAGGATAGCCCGTCCGTCCGTATTTCCATTTTTGGAGTGCTCCCCTATCTTTTCGCCATGGGAAATTAGCGTATTTGGGGCGAAGAGGTCGGTCGGGGATTGAAGGAAAATGGTAGAGCAAGTGGTATGAGAATTCACGCCATCCGATTTCCGCTAGATAATCTTCTACCCCCTTTGCATTGTCCTTTCGTTGAGCTTGCAGAACGGCTTGGCAAATCTGCCGAGGACTGACTAATCCCCAAGCGAGATAGGGAGATAATCGGGAAGTTCCTTCGACTGAAGGAATGTTCCTATGGCTTGAATAGGATCGAGTGAGCACCTCGGCAGTTTGAGCGATTAACTCATGACCGGCGGCTTCGGACACGTTCCAGTGCTCCGAAAGTTTTTCCGGCCATGGATGATTGGGAAGGAGGTCAAGTTCTTCAAGTCGCTGGGATTGAATTGGTTCGTTGGCAAAGGAAATATCACTGGGTTTGTATGATGCAGGTTCTCGATGAATGCCGCCTCGTGAGACTTTCCAGTAGGGAGTAAATACTTGGAAGGGTCGCCCAGTTCCATTTTTGATTTCCCATGGTTCGTTTAGAAGGGAGGCGTTAAACGAGTAGACGGCGATGCCTTTTTTCTCCAAGGCATTCTCAACTGAGTTCTGAGTGACGAGTCCCGCGGGGTCGTAAACCCTACTGAAATAGACGGAATCCGGATTGGTTTCGGACACTACCATTGGCAGGATTTTCTCTGCCTTCCCTGTGCGGAAAATCAGTTTTCCTCCCAGTTCCTCGAAGGAGGATCGCAAACTATCAAGCGTGTTGCGCAACCACCATCGAGAGGTTGCGCCTGGACTCCATTGTCCTCCTTCATTTTTATCCCAGATGAAGACGGGAATGATTTCTTTTCCTGCACGCAGGGCGAAATCGAGGCATGGATTGTCAAGAATGCGCAAGTCTTTGCGAAACCACACGATGGCTCGCCCCCTGTTTTCCTTGAGAATCATTTTGACAAGGCACGCAGATGGTCGATGCCGCGAATGAAAGAAACTAAAAAGGTCGGTTCTTGAATGGTTGTCACAGTGAGTATCGAAGATTGTTATTTTAGGGATTACAATTTCAATTTGCCATATTCACATCCTTTTGAATATTGTAACGAATTTCAAAAAGTGAGAATGCGAGGAGGAAGACGAGAAGGAGCTGGCCGGCCAAAGGGTAGCAACCGTTACGGTGAGCCTACTCGTCCCGTTCGCATCCCCGTTAGCCAAGTGGATCGTGTTCTTCGCTTCGTGCGAGAAAAGGAATATGCCTTACCCCTTTATGCAACCGGAGTATCCGCAGGCTTTCCCTCGCCCGCCGACGACTATGTTGAATCCGCACTCGACTTAAACGAGCACTTGGTGCGCGAACCTGCCGCCACCTTCTTCGTTCGTGCTCAAGGTGAGTCAATGATTGGCGCAGGCATTCATGATGGTGACCTGCTGATCGTGGATCGCAGTGCCGAGACAACAAACGGCAAAGTGGTTATTGCTTCCATCAACGGCGAATTGACCGTAAAGCGTTATCTCCACCGCGAGGGCAAGGCGTGGTTGATCCCTGAGAACCCCGCCTACAAGGCACTGCTTCTTAACGAAGGGGACGATGTCCGAATGTGGGGTGTCGTTACGAATGTGATCCATCCCCTGTGATCGCGCTGGCGGACTGTAATAATTTCTACGTATCCTGTGAAAGAGTTTTCCGACCTTCGCTGGAAGGTCGCCCCGTGATCGTTCTTTCCAACAACGACGGTTGCGCCGTTGCTCGTTCTAACGAGGCCAAGGAGCTTGGGATTTCCATGGGAGTCCCGTACCATCAAGTGAAGAAGCTGTGCGAACGTAACGGCGTGACGGTTCTGTCTTCTAACTATGAGCTCTACGGCGATATGTCTCGTCGAGTCGTTTCCGTGCTCTCTCGCTTTGCTCCTGAGATGGAGGTTTATTCCATCGATGAATCTTTTCTTAACTTTGACGGAGTTGAAAGCCCCCTCGATCTTTCGCGGAGAATTCGTGAGACCGTGGGACGCTGGACGGGTATTCCGATATCGATTGGCTTGGGACCCACGAAGACTTTATCCAAGCTTGCCAATCGTCTTTCTAAAAAGGATGGAGCGGGATGCCTTGAGATTCGAGAGACAGATTTGGAGGCTCTTGCGAAAGTCGAGGTGGAGGATATCTGGGGGGTGGGGCGAAGGTTGGGTGTTCGGCTCCGTAGAATTGGTGTTCGCAATGCACTTGGTTTGGCGGAAGCACCGACCTCGGCCATTCGTTCCGTTGGCGGAGTTACTCTGGAACGCACGCAGAGGGAACTCGGCGGTCTTCGCTGTATCGGCATGGAAGAGATGCCCCAACCAAAGAAGAACACTTGTTCTTCGCGTTCCTTTGGAAAGCCCGTGACGGAA
>JABHOU010000128.1 GCA_018695085.1 Opitutia bacterium
AAAAGCCATTGATTTTTCGAAGCCGCGCACGGATGGCTGTAATCGACAACGATTGGAAAATCGTATCCCAACCACGAGGAGACAACCGAAAAATCGAGCTTTTCAACCTAGCCAAAGATCCATCCGAATCCGATGACCTCTTTCATCCTCAGCACGAGCAAGTGACCCGTTTGAGAAAGACCCTCGTGTCCGCAAGAACGTCAATCGACCGGAGCGTCCAGGGCAAGGACTACCCCGAAGGAACGGTTCTACCCCAACCACCACGGATCTTTTGGACCGAAGTGCCTGAATACCAAAAGTATTTCAAAGCGTGGAAATCCAGACCCGAGTACGAATCCAGGTTAAGGAAGTTTTAATTGAAAATGAAATCTTCCAAGTGGATAATACTTCAGTTATTCCTTTTCCCTCTAGCTCTCTTCCCTACGGAATGGCCACAGGCTTCAGGGCCCGCAGGGGACTTCTCGGTCCAAGAAGACGGACCGCTCGAGTGGAGTGTCTCGCTTGGACGTAACATTGCATGGAGACTGACCTTGCCCGAGACCGGGCAAAGCACCCCCGTCCTATCAAACGGCAGGGTATATTTCACCACGTTGAAACCGGTTCGGGAAGATTCCTCCCTTGGCAAGGACGTCATTGCCTGGTGTTGCGATTCCGAAACCGGCAAGGTTCTCTGGAAAAGAGAAATTCTCGGCAAATTCCCCCTCAGATTATCGGGGTGCTTCAGCGACAGCAGCGCCCCACCCGCGGTTTGCGACGGAGAACGCGTCGTTTTCCTGAATGCATCGGGTAGAATTACCTGTTTTGATCTCAAGGGAAAGGTATTGTGGTCTCAACCTTTCCTAAGCGTTGGCCGTACTCTCCCCTTTTTGCACGAAGGAAAATATATTTATACGCGTCAAATTTATCCACCCGAACCAAACGGGAACTTTCCTCACAAGTATGCCGATTCGCCCAAGGAAAAGTGGACCCAACTTCAAGCGCTCGATATCCGCAACGGAAAGGTTGCCTGGACCTCCCAATGCGGTGTGAACATGGGAATGTCGACTCTTCCCCAAAAGAGGAAAGACGGACGAATGGTCGCCATCGTTGGCCGTGGGGGAGGCCATGGACCTCCGGAAAGACCTTTCGGAATATCCATGGTCGATCTAAAGGACGGAAAGACCCTTTGGACACTCCCTATCGATGGTTTTATGGCCACGATGACCTACCGATTGACCGGTGGGCAAGCTCATGTGTTTCATGCGACCGAACACCTCTGCGTGGATGAAATTTCCGGGAAGGTAGTCAGACGAATCTCCCTTCTCGACAAGATCTCGGCTTGCCGGATGATCAAAGGCGAAAGAATAACATCGGTCGAAAGTCATTCCTCAGAAAACCCATCTCCTTTTTACAAAGATTTAAATAAAAAGAAACGCGCCATTACTCAGGGGTCGAATCTTCTGGTCGGAAAGTATCATTACTTTCGTTGCTATGTCCGACCTTGGTTGGGTCGCGTAAACCTCAGCAGCGGAAGGGTGGAATACCTCGAGCTTCCTCTCCAAGTTTCAAGAACAAAGGAGCAGGAGGATTACAAGTGGTTTGTTATGCCGGAAAAAAAGAAGGATCCCGGACTAACGGCTCAGGGGATTGCCCCCAACGATATGCTTAACTCAAGAGGATACAAAGTGGTCGGAGACAAACGCTCGCACGGAAGCGGTTGGGGACACGTTGCATCCCCCATACCATCCGTAGCCGGCAACCGCCTTTACCTTCCCATAATGAATGGTACCGTTTTCGTGATAGACGCTCAAGCGGACACACTTGATGAAAAGGCCATTTTAGCAGTAAACGATCTCGGACCGGCGGGCGGTTCGTTTACGCGCTCAAGCCTTTCATTTTCCAACGGCAACGCCTTTGCCCATACCATTAAAGAACTAATATGCATAAGAAAATAAACCTCTTCGTGATGCTGATGCTCGGCCTGAGCCACCTATTGTTGGTTGGACGGCAGGCAAAAAGGCCCAATATCATCTTTCTCTTCACCGATGACCAGTCCAGCTACTCGCTGGGCTGCTACGGCAACAAGGACGTGAAGACACCGCACATCGACAGCTTGTCTTCGTCCGGCATGACCTTCGACCACCACTACGACACCACTGCAATCTGCATGGCAAGCCGGGTGAACGTCATGACGGGGCTTTATGAATACCGCCATGGTTGCAACTTCGACCACGGCCCGTTGACCGAAAAGCTTTGGAAAACTTCTTATCCAGTCCGTCTGCGTCAAGCTGGCTACCTCACGGCCTTTGCCGGCAAGTTCGGCTTCGATGTGCGCAAAGGAACGGAGAAAGGGCGAAAGTATTTGCCGGTGGAGGATTTCGACAAATGGGGCGGAGGACCGGGTCAAACCAATTACGCGACCGCCAAAAACCCCAGCATGAAGGCCTACGCCAAGAAGTACCCTCACTCCTCCCGATCCTACGGCGCGTTCGGCCGGGACTTCGTGAAGGAGTCGGCCAAGACGGGCAAACCTTTCTGCCTTTCGATCAGCTTCAAGGCCCCGCACAAGCCGGATCAACCGGATCCCCTTTTCGACAAAGTATACGCGGGCCGTAAGTTCACCAAACCGATCAACTACGGTCGGGAATACGGAAAGCACTTTTCCCTGCAAAGCAAACAAGGCCGACAGTACGAACGCTTTGTCAGCTGGGGCTACCGCGACAAATACGACGAGGTCATGGCAATCTACCATCAGATGGTCCACGGGGTGGACTCGGCGGTAGGGATGATCCGGGCGGCGGTAGCGGAAGCGGGCGTGGAAAAAAACACGGTCTTCATCTTCACTTCGGACAACGGGTTCTTTTGCGGTTC
>JABHOU010000229.1 GCA_018695085.1 Opitutia bacterium
AACATATGCATCGTTCTTTTTCTTGCCAAAGTTGACGGCAAGGAAGTTGGCGTTGAGAACGGGTCGTCCGAAACAGACGTCCGAACAGCGCTCCTGAAAGAAACGGAAGAACGAAACGGTCTGAAGTATATACCCGGAGAAGCGATTCCTTTTACGGGGAAAATATTTTCACCTTATAATAATCGTCCACGCGGCATAGAGACCAACTACTTTCGCGGCAAGAAACATGGAATTGAATCAACCTACGTGAATGGCCTGATATACAGGACCACGGAATACAATGCCAATTTTGAATCTGCTAAAAAACATGGAATAGAGACTCAATACTCGAAAGCCGGAGGACCCATTTGGTACACTACCCAATACGAGGATGGGAAAAGAAACGGTCCGCAAACTGAATTCTATTGGGAAAATGGAAAGATTCGGAGCGTTAAGCAATATTTGGATGATGTACCTGTCGACGTGGAAGTGGGTTACTCTGTGAATGGTATAAAAACAAGCGAAGTCCCATACCGAAATGGTGTAAAAGATGGTTTTGCGATTGAGAACTTCGAGGACGGATCACCCTTAAACAGAGCACTTTGGGTTAATGGAGAAAAAGAAGGTAAAGAAATTAGATTTTACAAAAATGGAAAGAAGTATCGTGAAAAAAACTATGTAGATGGAAAACTTCAGGGGACCATGACCATCTATTACGAAAATGGTTCGAAAAAATCGGTATACTTCTTTGAACGCGGGATTCTTCAAGGAGTTGCATTTCGTTATCTTGAAGATGGCTCAGTCGTGGAAGATATCTGGGAAGATGGAAAAAAAATTTCATCAACTTTCTCGCGACCTCGGCAAAACAGTTTGTTTCCAAAAAATTTTACGACTCCGACGACCGGCGATGCTGCCAATACTTTCAAAGGGGATTAAATTCGCGAAAATTCTCTCTACCATGCTCCTGCTCCCTCAATCACCACGGGTCTGAACCGCCTCACTTTTCCAAATCGCGCAGGGCAACGACTTTGCATCCCGATTGCTTGAGGTAGTCCATGTAAGATTTGAATTTATCCGGATCGGTGTTCACCCAGGGGTGCTTTACGTCGGGCACGCCGTGGAACGTCATTACCGAAACCTTTCCGTCCTTGGCTTTGTTCACCGCTTCCTTGAATTGCTCGAGGGTGCTCTTTGGTTTGCCGTCAAAGGCTTGGGGCATAAGGAGAGGATCATCCTCCCCGGGAGCATAGGCTCTTGATCCACCCGTTCTGGCAAACCGGTACCCACGGGCCTTCAAAACCCGCACCGCCCGTTTCGTGGTTTGGTAGGCGGGGTAGCAAAAACTGATCGGTTTTGGGATGCCGTGCTTCTCACACTGCTTCTCAATGTATTCGACGTCGGCATGCAGTTGTTCCTCAGTTTGTCTGCCGACTGTGATATGGCGTCTCGTATGGTTGCCGATTTCAAATCCGTCGTCATGGAGCTTCTTGATTTGCTCCCAGGTCATGTAGTTGTTCTTGTCCTTTGCAAAATCAAACCCCTCGGTGATGAAGAAAGTCGCGCCGAATCCATGCTTCTCGAGCAACGGAGCGACGAAGGTTGCGTGGCTGGCGACCGAATCATCGAAGGTCAAAACAACGGTGCCCGGTTGCTTTTTCTCTGCCACGCCGTGGCTGACCATGGACATAAGGGGAACAAGAAGGCCAAATATGCGGGCAATAAGCTTCTGATTGAAATTCATGGAAGGAAGTCTTCTCACGGGAGTCGAATCCGGGCAAGGGCGATCGGTTGGCAAAAATCAATTCCGAAGATAAAAAGAGCTTTGTCTTTTTTCATAAGAAAAGAAAGGTTATGAACTTATATTATTTATGAAAATTCCCTTATATCGTCTCTCCCTCCCAGTCCTGTTGTGCAGTTTGGTCATTCCAATGATTCCCGTACGAGCGGACCATCATGCAAAAGGCTCTGCCCCTCTCTTGCAAACCGGAGACCGGGTGGCCTTCGTGGGCGGAGGCTTGATCGAGCGGGCCCGCCTGAACGGTTATCTGGAGACGGCTCTCACGGCAGGAGCCGGACCGAAGGTGACCGGCTTGAAGTTCCGCAACCTTGGCTGGAGCGGAGACACGGTTTTCAATGATGCCCGTTCCTACTTTGGGAAACCCAAGGAGGGCAGGGACCGGTTGAAGAAAATCATTGGCGAGTGGAAGCCCAACGTCGTTTTGCTCAATTACGGGGCGGAGGTCGCCTTGTCCGCAGGACGGGCGTGGACCGACGAAGCTTCGGCGAGCAAGCGATCCGCCGGTGATTGGGACGAGAGCGTAGCGGTCTTTCTGGAAGGTTACGCAAAGATGATCGAAGAAATCAGGAAAGACGCGGTGGAAGGTCTGAGGGAAATCGTCGTGGTCGCGCCACCCCCCTTGGAAAACCTCGGAAGCCCCTTGCCCGATCATCGTGAATCCAACCGCAGAATGGCCAAGGTGCGGGATGCTCTTCAAGGGTTCGCAAAGGAGAACAAGGCCCGCTTCATCGATCTTTTCGGGGCCATGGGTGGAGACGAGTTCGACGGAAAAATCCTCGCTCAGTCATTGACCCACGACGGGCTTCACTTCACGGAGCCGGGTTATCGCGAATTGGCCAGGCAATTGGCCGTCGGAGTGGGCTACGGGACTTCTCCCTCCAGCGCTTTGGCTGATAAGCTCAGGGAACGCATCATCGAGAAAAACCGTTTGTTCTTTCACCGTTGGCGTCCGGCCAACGAGACCTACCTCTATCTTTTCCGAAAGCACGAGCAGGGAAGAAATGCCAAGGAGATTCCGCAGTTTGACCCGATCATTGAGAAACGGGAACGTGAAATCGAACAGCTCAGAAACCAACTCCTCAAGAACTCCCAGGGGTAAATACCGCCAAGCTTTTTACCATGAAAAACCAAATTTTCTCCGTTTCGATCCTTTTGTTCATTGCGTGTACCGGTTATGGCCAGCGTGGCTTGACCAAGATTCCCGATACCGCGGTTCAGGCTCAGCTCGATGCCTTCGTTCTTCCGGAAGGTGCCAAGATCAACCTGTTTGCGAGCGAGCCCGTGGTGCGCAACCCCATCCATATGAACTGGGATTCCCGGGGTAGGTTATGGGTGGTGGGCAGTCCGCTTTACCCGCACATCAAGCCCGGTCAGGAGGAGTCCGATCAGTTGGTCATTCTCGAAGATACCAATGGAGACGGCGTTGCGGACAAGCATACCGTATTTGCCGATGACCTGCACATCCCTACGGGGGTTCTTCCGGGTGACGGCGGAGTTTACGTTGCCAACAGCAATGACGTCTTGTTTTTGAAAGATACCGATGGCGACGGAAAGGCCGACCAAAGGCGGGTCATCCTGTCGGGTTTCGGGACCGAGGATACCCACCATATCGTGCATACTTTCCGCTGGGGGCCCGAGGGAATGATGTGGCTTAACCAATCGATCTACATTCACACCCACCTCGATACTCCATATGGAATCCGTCGCCTTTTGGGGGGTGGAATGTGGCATTATCGGCCCGAGACCAGGCGTTCGGAAGTATTCATGAAGGGCTTGGTCAACCCATGGGGTCACGTTTTCGACGAATGGGGCCAAAGCTTCATGACAGACGGGGCAGGGGGGCATGGGATCAACTTCGTCTTTCCGCGTTCGGTTTTCGTGGCTTCGCCCGGAGCCCGCCGAAAATTGTCAGGGCTCAACCCCGGACAACCCAAGCTTTGCGGACTGGAGGTTCTCTCCGGCAGTCATGTTCCGGATGTTTGGCGGGGGGCGTTAGCGGCCCCTGACTTTCGAGGGCATCGTATCAAGACCTACCGGCTTTCCGACAAAGGAAGCGCCTACCAATCACGCGTGGGCAAGGACTTGGTCGCATCCAAACACGGCGCATTCCGCCCGATCGACGTAAAGATGGGACCGGACGGGGCGATTTACGTGGCCGATCTTTACAACCCGATCATTCAGCACGGAGAGGTGGATTTTCGGGATGCGCGAAGGGATCACAAGCATGGTAGGATTTGGCGGATCAGTTTTCCGGGCAGAAAGAAGTCCCCCTTTGCAAAACCTGCGGACATGAACGAAAAGGAATTGGCCGAAGCCTTGGTTTTCTCGAAAGAGAATGTCCAAAGGGAACTGGCCACGGCCGAGTTGAGAACCAGAAAACCCGAAAAGATGCTTCCCGCTCTCAAAGCGCTCGAACTCAAGGAGGAGCTCCACAAACTCCGCCGCATTTGGGCGACCCAAGCCTTGAACCGTTTTGATCTTGAGGCCGCCAAAGAACTGACCCGTTCGGAATCCCCCAAGGCCCGGGCCGGGGCTTTGCGGGCCTTGTATTACGAGGCCTCCAGGACCGAAGGTTTGTTACCCCTTGCCGAAGCAGCCGTATCCGATCCGTCCGAGCAAGTCCGTCTCTGGGGCGTGAGCCTCTTGGCTCAACTTGATTCTCCCAAGACCGTGCCCATTGCCCTCAAGGCCTTGGATGGCATTGAGCCAGACGACTTTCTGGACTTTGCGGTCTGGTCGATCTGTCGGGAACACCGCGATCGATGGGCGGATGAGATGAAGGAAAAGGGAAAAAACCCTTTCGCGAACTTGCCCCAGTTGCTTTTTGCTTCCTCTGCGATTGGCGAACGGTTGGGAGCCGACCGAATACTCGCTTCACTTTCCGGAGGAAAAATCAAGGATGATCAGACGGTTTGGGACATTGCCAACTGGATGGCGAACGAGGGGTCATCCGCTCATTTGTCCAAGCTTCTGGGTCTTGCTTCCGAAACGAAAGCGGTTACCCGGCAACATGCTTACCTGAACGCCTTGCTCAATGCAAAGAAGCTCAGAAAAACAAGCCCTTCCGGAACGGAGCGCATCTCACCCTTTCTCCAAAGTGAAAACGATACGATTTTTGGCGTGGCCGCTCAATTGGCCGGGTTGTGGAAAGTCGAGTCATCACGACCGGCAATCGAAAAGATTCTCAACGACGACCGTGCTCCGACTGCCCGAACCAAGGCGGCTTTGCAGGCCCTCATTTCACTGGGAGGAGAAAAAACGAATTCTTATCTAAACCAACTATTCGGTAACCCCAAGACACCTTACGAGAGAAAAGCCATGGTCGTGACCGGTCAGTCGAAGGTGCAACCGATCCTTGCTGCCCGTCGTGCGGTCAAACTTCTGCAGGGAGCTCCAGAAGGGAAGGACAAGTTTGGGATTTATGCCGCTTTCCTCGGCAACCGGGGAGCGACCCGGGCCTTGGCCACCGAAATTAGCCAAGCCAACTTGCCTGAGCCCATTGCCTTGCAGGGATTGCAACTGGCCGAGAGTTCGCCTACCCGGCCCAAGGAACTCATAGCAGCGATCCAAAAGGCAGGTGGGCTCAAGCCCATGAAAATGAGCCTGAGCCTTTCGGAGATGGCGACCATGATCGAGCGTGTCGTGAAACGGGGTGATGCCGCGCGAGGAGAAAAGATTTACCGGCGGGAGAACCTGCAGTGCGTGGCTTGCCATGCGATCGGGGAAGTCGGTGGGGTCATCGGCCCCAATATGGTATCCATCGGAGCGAGTGCCCCTCTCGACTACTTGATCGAGTCTCTGCTCGAACCGAGCAAGAAGATCAAGGAAGGATATCATACCAATTTGGTGACGCTGAAGAACGGGGATGCTCATGCCGGTGGAATCGTCAGCGAGAGCAAGACCGAGCTCGTGATCCGGGATCTTACGGGGAAGCATAATCGTATAGCCAAGGCCGACGTCGCCAGCAAAACGATTTCTCCCGTTTCCCTCATGCCCGTGGGCTTGACCGCACAGTTGCGTGAGGACGAATTCGTCGACCTGGTCCGTTTCATGTCGGAACTCGGCAAAGAAGGAAAGTACAAAACCACCACCAACCGTTTCGCCCGCTTTTGGGAAGTCTTGCCCGCAGGGTCTCCCAATCCCGGAACAGTTCACCATTACGGTGCCAAAATGTTCACGCAGGAATTCAGCGGGTACAAATGGAAACCCTTTTACGCGATGGTCGGGGGAAGCATTCCGGTTGACGAGGTGCCGGTTGCCTTGAAGCGAAGAGCGGATGAATACCAAGTTTTGCGAACTCATGTCGAAGTGACGAAAGCGGGTAAGCACAAGATTCGCGTGAAGGGGGATTCCAACCATATGGATTTGTTTCTGGATGGAGAAGTAATCGAGATCCCTTCGGATCGCACGCAAACAGATCTTGAAATTGATTGCAAAAAGACGGGAAAGCGGCAGCTCATGCTTGTTCTTCAGGGAGCCCAGTCAAGCGGGCAGGTGTCGCTGGAGGCATTGTCCGAAGATTTGACCATGCTTAATTCGTTGTAAACATGAGACCCGCATTATTTGCAATCGGCAGCATCTTTTTCCTTTGTAAGGTTTGTTGGTCAGACCCATTGATCGTTGCACATCGGGGAGCTTCCCATGATGCTCCCGAGAATACCTTGCCCGCCTTTGAGTTGGCATGGAAGCAGGGAGCGGATGCGATCGAAGGAGACTTTCTGCTGACCAAGGATAATAAAATCGTTTGTATTCACGATGGTTCGACCAAGCGCTTGGCGGACCGGAATCTGGTCGTGCGAGGATCGACCTTGGAAGAACTGGGCGAACTGGACATCGGTTCCTGGAAACACGAAAAGTACAAGGGAACGAAGATTCCCACGATTGCCGAGGTGTTCGCCACCATTCCGGATGGCAAGAAAATCTTCGTGGAGGTGAAGTGCGGCAAGGAAATCATTCCATACTTGGTCAAGGAGATCGGGAAGAGCAAACTGAAGACCGAACAAGTCGTATTGATTTGTTTTAAGCAGGAGGTGGTCCAAGCTTTCAAGAAAGCCCTGCCCAAGAATAAGGCCTACTGGCTGTCCAGTTTCAAGAAGGACAAGGAAGGGGCTTGGAAACCCTCGCTCGAGACCGTCCTGACGACA
>JABHOU010000125.1 GCA_018695085.1 Opitutia bacterium
AAGGTGAATGTTGGAGCGGCATTCGTAGTCACGGTCACCGCCGTCGTTGTGGAGGAAGTCACGAATTCGGCATTGCCAGAGCCGTCGGTGTAGTTGGCGGTCACGGTGATGGCTTTTCCGACATCGGCTTGAGTTAAGGTGTAGGTGGCTCCGCTGGCTCCACTGATCGGGGCGGACGACAGGCCGGTGGTATTGTGCATGGAGAAGTTTTTGATCGAGCCATAAAAGGGATAACCTCCATCGATGGAGCTTCCGATGCTCAGCTTGGAATAGGAGCGGCTCGGGATCTTTGCGGTTATGGTGCTCGAGGCCACCTTTGTCCCCAGCAGGGAACCGTTCAAGTAGAGGGCCAAGTTACCGCTTGGGTCGATCGACCCGGTCACTTTGCATAATTCCGTCTTGCAGAGGGCAATCAGGCTCTTGTCGACGATCAGGCGGTGATCGGTTCCATCTACCTTCATATTGAAGGAGAATTCATTATGATAAAGGGTCATGGTGACATTGTTGTTCCAGTCGTCGGAACCGTTCCCTTGCTTGCCTATCATAAGGAAAACCCACAGGTGAACGTCGCTACGGTCGAAATCATTGGAATCGAACTGAATGTCTAGGGAAAAGGAAAAACCCTCAGGAAAGGAACTCATGTTAAAGTCTTCGTTCACTATCTCCACGCGGCCGGAACCGCTGGAGGTGGTGGTCTGGAAGACGCCACCGGAAAATGCGCCGTTTCCTTGCAGCGAACCATGATTCGCGTGATTTCCCGAATCCTGGGCGTTGGTCTGTAAGGCCCATTTGTATTCCGGAAGCGACTCGCGGTTCCATTGGTAAGTGATTGCTCCGAGCCCGTCCGCATCGGCAAGGGTGTTCGCGGTCGTTAGAGTTTGGTTCTGCGTGGCCGTACCAGTTATGGTGACCGTGCCGGTGGGTGGGGCAGCCCTGACGGAGGAAACCGAGACCCAAGTCCCTAAGATTGCAAGGAAAGCAATCCAGCCTGAGTGGCGGTATAAATTAAATAAGTTCATAGAGAGGAAATGGGCGAGTAATACTTACTAATTAATTTTACTATTAGTCCAATAAATTAAAGTAATATGCTTTGTGCGAATAAAAGCGATTTTTTTATTCCGAACCAACCAGCTATGTCCGCGCTGTCGAAGTCGGTTTGCAGGGAGTTTTCACTGTCGGTTCCAGAGAATCCGTCGAAGAGCGAGGCCCCGATTCGTCCACGAGGACTTGTAGAAGGCGTTGGTCGTCTCAGTGTGATGTTCTTGGGTGAAACCGACATTAAATTGGTTGGTGAGCCCTATGCCTAGTCTGAGAGAAAGTGTTCCCACGATCGTGTTTGCAGGGTGGTTCGCGACGGTGGGGGAGGAAATTGATCCTCGTGTGCAGGTGACTGTGCACATTTGTTAGAAAATATTATATATAAAAACAGAGAAATTATCTAGCCGGTACCATTCGGAATGTCACATTTCTCTTTCTGTTTGACAGTGAAAATATTTGTATATCTTTGATGTTATAAATCTTAGGTAAGTAAATTCCTTAAGTAAGTTAGAGTTTGCAGCCTTGAAAAGACAATGCTCAGGATAAGCCCTAGCCAAACCATTTCTTCATAACTGGCCAGCAGCAGCCAAGCCCGAGAAGTAAGAAAACAAAACCACCACCAACTGAACCGCCGCTACATGTCGCCAAGCTGACAAGCAAGAATAAGCTCCCTAGAATTATTCTGCAACCGGAACAGCCTTTGTTTTCCTCGGTAGGTTTCTTCACTAACCGTTCTTCTTCTGCTTTTTCCCCCTTATTTCGAATCCAATCCAAGTCTTTTTGCAACCGGTTGGATTTTAATGAGTGAGTCGTTTTTTGTTCCGACTCCTTGTGTTCGGGCCAACCGCAGGTCCAGCAAATCATTTTTCCGGCCATCGGTTCCAGTGGACCATGTCCTTTGGGGCAGGTTTCCACCTTGTGGTTTTCTTCAGGAATATTGTCCGCCGTGGAAGGACTTGGCGGAGGAGGGGGAGGCGACTCGACGGGGGAGGAAATCTCGATGTCTGCCTCTTGCGATGGTTCATCATGCTCCGAGGTGTCCGTGGGGTGGAGCGGTGCTTCCTCAGGTTCGGGCAGGAGGATTTCATCAGGCTTAGAAATAGAAGGGAATTCGCTCACGACAAATGTCGCGGAAGGCGGTTCAGGTTGCTCCGAGATTTCGATTTGAGGTTCCTCTGTGACTTCCTCCTGCTCTTCGGAAGCAGAATCCGCGCGCAGCAACTGCCCGAAGATGACTCGTTGATAAAGGGCGTCGAAGTCGAGCACGGTGAGTTTCGCCTCGAAGGTCTCATCGGAGTCGAGGCTATCGACTCGGTCGTTTTTTTCGGCTCCGAGGAGAACGGTGACTTCGATTTCCTCGCCTTCGAGTCTGCAGATGAGAGTACGACCATCGTCGTAAGCAGGATCGAAAGGATTGCCGAAGGTGCGGGAAGCGGAAACGAATGCGAGGGAGAGTGTGGCAGCTTTCCCGATAAAGGGAGCGAGGGCAGACTTGGCCTCGCCGGAGAGGAAACGGTTGTTCTTTAGGTTGGTGAGAGTCGCAAGTAGGGCGGGGGAGATCATTGGGAATAGTTTCTCACGTCTAGGTAACTTTTCGCCATTATAATTTTCACCTGATTTTCGAACAGGGTTCAGGTCGAGCCAAGGAATCAGTAGTAATAGTACATCATAAAAATGGCCAATCCTGCCAGAAGTCCGGCCCAGAATCGGTCTTCGGTGAAGAGCCCAATGGGTTTACCTTCGACATGAGAGCGAATAACCGCAACTAAGGCGAACTCGGCAAAGACAAACCATGTCCAGATTGCCGCCACTGCACCCGCTACTATGGGAGCAGTCCAGCCTCCTACCATGGCTAGAGCAAGAACGAGATAGAGTCCCAAGGTGAGCGAAAGCTTGATTCCTGCTTTTTTGAGGACCGAGGGGTCGTGTCCGCCTAGTTCCGTCCAAGTGAACTTTCCTTTCTCCTTGTCGGGCTGTGTGTTGAGACTAACCACGATATGAAGAACAAAGGCTATTGCGGATGCAAGGAATGCGGCGTGAAAGAAATTCAGTTTCGGGCCAAACATTTCGACTATAGTCGTATTTTGAGCAAAAGTGAGTTCGTAGAGGGAAGGCCAAGGCGCTCCTTGGGGCGGAGCGAAGGCAAAGGAGAAGAATAGCCCACTGAGGATCGCCGTAATGCCGCCTGCACCGGTAGCCCGTTTCCAGAACATTCCGACTAAAAATGCCACGACCAAGCCGGATACCAGCTTCATCTGATTGGCCGCCACATAGATAAAGAAAGGCGACTTGGAGTTCGGGTCCATGATCAGAATGGAGACGAGTCCGGCAATGACGATAAAGATGGCAATCCATATGCGCCCGACCCAAACGAGTTTCCTTTCGTCGGCGTCGGGATTGATATATTTCTTGTAGACGTCGAAGGTGATGATTGTCGCAGCGGAATTGAGCATCGAGTCGACGGTGGAGAGGATTGCCCCGATCAACCCGGCGGCCACCAGCCCCAATACACCGAAGCCAATGGGCTTAACGTATTGGGTGAGCAAAGTGATGAATACGTCGTCGGACGCCACATTCATCTCCTGCTTCTTGAACAAGTAGTAGGCCGCGATGCCGACCCCGATGGAAAAGAAAGGGATCAGCAACTTGAAGAACCCGGCGGTTATAATCCCGATGCGGGCTTCCTTGTCGGTGCGAGCAGACAAGGCTCGTTGCACGATGAATTGATTGGTGCCCCAATAGAAGAAATGGAGAACCATTAGACCGCTCAGCATGCCGGTCCAAGGTAGGCTAGGGTGGTCACTCGGTTCATAGAGATGCATCTTTTGGGCATCCGCAGCGGCGGCGGCATCCATGGCTCGCATACCCGACCAACCTCCGACCTCGGGCAAACCGAATACGATGAAAGCAACGGTTAGCCCTCCGATCAGCATAAGGATGGACTGAATGACATCGGTCACGATTAC
>JABHOU010000344.1 GCA_018695085.1 Opitutia bacterium
GTGATTCTCGAGGACGTTGGCGGCAACATGCAGGGCGCTTGCGTTCCATTCTTTGACGGCAATGGCCTTTCCATTGGAAATAACAGGCTAACCTTCTCGCCCGATGGCAAATCCCTTTGGGTCGGGCATAGCACGCACGGATGGGCGGGGAATTACGGAATTCAAAAAATCACATGGACCGGAAAGGTTCCACCCGAACTAGCGACCATCAACCTGACGCCCAAAGGCTTTTCCATGGGTTTCACGGTTCCCATGGACAGGAAGTCGGCTTCCGACTCCGCCAACTATTCAACCAAGGTTTACTCTTACAAGTACCACCAGAGCTATGGTTCACCTCAGGTCAACAAAGAGACCCGACAACCCTCGAAAGTGACTGTTTCGGGTGATGGCAAGGAAATCCTGCTGGAGTTCGACGAAATGACTGCCCGCCGAGTATACGAGTTTAATCTGGGAAGGCTTTTGACCACAGAAGGCAAACCTCTGACCAACACTCTTGTCGTCTACCACGCACACAATTTGCTCCGGTAATTCTCACTGAAGGCATACCGCCCATCAGCTTGACAAACAAGGCATTGGCAGTAATAATGTAGCGAGAAGATAAAGACTATGTTTCGTCTTACTCCTATCTTATTGCTTACGGTGCTTGCACTTATACCCATGGGTAAAGGTGTAGTAACCGTATGTGGACTCCTCTCCTTGCTTGGGTCGGACCCCCACCACCATGAAGGCAGTTCGAGCGATACGCTGTGCTTGGATTCCGAAGCTCACCACCACGAAGAGCAGCAAGTTCCTTGTTCGGACGACTGCATGCTCGATCTACCTGAAGCATCCCTCTTCAAAGTTCAGTGCAAAAAGCTTCTCTCCCTGACTTCTTTCATACCGATTCGGGACATGCCCGACAGATTGACTAGGACAAGTGGGAATACCCTTCTAGTGGTAGTTCCCACACGCATCAAGCCCCCTCCGAACGATTCCTCGCCGCCTTTCACAGGCAGGTTTCTCATTTGATTCTACTCGGCGATACGCCAAGTTCGGATTAAGCGTGAGGTACAATCCTCACCGCACCCTTGTAAATAAGAGCTTAATCCGCTTTTGGGCCCCTCCATTCTTTTTTCGCGCGACGTGCGAACATGGAATATCTCTTCCGTATAGAACCCACCCTTTTTTCCGACTCATGAAAACATCAAACGATTGTATATACTCAAAACCTCTCGCACTCGCCCTCATGAGCGTTCTATGCAGCGCTACTTCCATGGGCGAAGAGGTCTTGTTGCTATCAACGGACGAAGCTATTCGAATGGCGTTCCTTCACAACCGGGACTTACGAGTAACCGAACCTCGTGGGGAAAAAGCGGAAAGACGTTTACTTCTTTCCGGGAAACTACCCAACCCGGCATTAGAAGTATCGGCAAAAGGGGACTCACTTGGAAACGATGAAAACGAGGGCAACTTTGAAGTCGCCGTAAGTCAAAGTATCCCACTCTCCTCCAGGCTTCGTCGGGAAAGAGAGTTACGTAAACGGCAAGTAAGTACAGCCGAGGCGGAATTTGCGATACAAGGTTGGCGATTGGCGACCGAAGTAGAGAAGACTGTAATAAATCTGGTCGCTGCTAAAAAAAGGGCTGAAGGACAACGCGCAATAATTGAAGTTAATGCCGACATAGTAAGCTTCCTTGGAAAGCAAGTGGACCGAGGGGAGGCTTCTCCGCTCGACTTGTCGCAAGCCGAACTGACAGGGCGGGCACTCGAACAAAAAGTCGCGGAACTCAATTCAAAGGAAAAACAGGCGTCCCTCAAACTTAAGCTACTACTGGGAATGGAATCGGACGAAGACCTGAGCCTCGACCAAAAACTCGAACTACCTGAAGAGGAACCGAAAAGACAAATACCTCTCGAAGAAATCGTGCGAAAACGAGCGGACCATGCTCTCGCGATGGCAAGGATCGATGAAACTCATGCAGCGTTAAACTTAGAAAAATCAAAGCGTATATCGGATGTCAAAGTAAGCGTTTTCGTTGAGAGAGAGCGTTCGTCCTACACCAACCAGGGACTAGACCGTAATACGCTGGCGGGGTTCGGGGTTTCCATTCCGATTCCCTTCCGCCAACACAATGCGGACGAAATGGAGCAAGCGAGATTCGATCGTATAGAGGCAGAACGAGCAAGCGAAGCTTTGAGATTTCGCGTCCGGAACGAATACGCACAAGCCTTAAGAGGACACCGAGATGCTTGGCGATTAGCCAAAGAAGCATCGGGAGAAATCTTGCAGTTGGCGCAAAAGAACCTAGCGGATTCTCAATCCGCCTATCGTCAAGGCCAGAGCAGCCTGCTCCAAGCGCAAAGAGCGCAAGAACAGTTATTGGCGCAAAAGAACGCTGCCCTCGAGGCCATCGTCAACTACCATTTAGCCAAAGCGAAACTGAGAGAAGTCGTGGGCGATTACCCAAGTCCGGGACCTATTCTTAATAAGGTTTCGACCCAGAGATAAAACAACGATCCCGATACCATGAGAACACTACTTGTTTTACTGCCTTCCTTAATGCTCCTGTTCCCAATTTTGTTGTACGGGAAAACCACCGACCACGCAAACCGAGCAACTCGCACCGTCATTCTCGACGAGACAGGGGTTCGCAACTTACGCATCGAGACCGAGCAGGCAAAGAAACGGGCCTTCGAGAGCACGGTCTTTGCGATTGGTCGGATCGAAGAAATTCCTGCCAATCGTTCCGTTCTCTCCACAAGGATTGCCGGACGAGTCATCAGCCTTAGGGCATACGAAGGCGATAAGGTCGAAGCCAACCAAACGCTAGTTTTGGTAGAAAGCCGGCAACCCGGCAATCCACCTCCCACGATTGAATTGCGGGCACCCCGAAGTGGCATAGTCGTGCGTTCTCACGTGCGTCTGGGTGAACCGGTGGAACCCGACCGGGAACTGTTGGATATAGCGGATCGTTCAACCTTATGGGCGGTAGCTAAAATCCCCGAGTCGGAAGTCGCTGCCATTACCGTTGGGACACTTGCACGCATTCGTGTCCCGGCTCTAGGCAAGACAACGATCGAAGCCCACCTACTTCGATTTAACGTAGAAGCAGATCGCAGCGCGGGTGCCCTCGAAGGTATTTTTCAAGTAAACAACCCAGACGGGAAGTTGCGGCCCGGAATGCGAATCGAATTCTCGATAGTCACTGGCTCTCGAGAAAAGGTCTTAAGCGTGCCACAAGCCACAGTGCAAGGCGATCCTACCAACCGCATCGTCTTCGTGAAGGACTTCGAGTTGGAAAACGCTTTTTTACCTGCACAGGTAGTTCTTGGCGAACGCAATGACAAGTATGTGGAAATCGTGAGCGGTCTCTTCCCAGGTGACGAAGTAGTCACTCGCGGATCTTACCCGCTTGCATTTGCGGGAAGTGGAAGCGGACCTTCCCTTAAGGAAGCGCTAGATGCCGCTCACGGACACGAACACAACGAAGACGGCACAGAACTGACAGCCCAGCAAAAAGCCGAAAACTCAAGGGACGGAACCAACGATCAAAGTCACGGCAAAATAACGGACGGCACTCTCGACAAGTACTTGATCTTCTATGCGGCGACCATGACGTTGCTGACCGCACTCTTGGCGCAACGCCTTTGGAATAAGCGCAAGGACATGGCGACCGCCTGAAAACGATGCTTAACAAACTCATAAGGTTTTCCCTATCCCAACGAGCACTGGTCCTCGCACTGGCAACTGCATTGTTGTTTCTTGGGTTTAAAAAGGCTCTGGATTTGCCCGTGGACGTACTGCCCGACCTGACGAAACCAACCGTCACCCTCCTTACCGAGGTTCCGGGATACGCTCCCGAAGAGATCGAGACTCTCGTAACCATACCACTCGAAAATGCCCTCATGGGTGTGACAGGCGTGGATCGTCTTCGTTCCACAAGCGACGTATCGCTCTCACTCGTGTTCGTCGAATTCGATTGGGACATGGACATTTACGATGCTCGGAGATTCGTTCAGGAACGCCTCGCAAGCATGACGTCCGAACTACCTCCGGGAATCCGTCCCCACTTGACCCCTGTTACATCGCTAATGGGCGAGGTAATGCTCATTGGATTGATGGACACCACAGGCGCAACCAACCCTCGAGATCTTAGAACCCTCGCGGATTGGGTGGTCTCCCGCCGTCTTCAGGCGATACCGGGGATAGCTGAAATCCAGACTATGGGAGGTGGCGTGAAACAGGTTCAGGTGCGACCAAATCCCAAAAA
>JABHOU010000123.1 GCA_018695085.1 Opitutia bacterium
CAGAGAAGCTAACGCAACACACTGATTGTATAGGGGACTGCTTGCATCTTCAATCTCCTCAAGGTTACCTTCCGGTGAACAATTTTTATTTTGCGAGTTGGTACACGCGGACATAGTCAACGAGGAGCTGGGCGGGGAATTTGGTCTTGGCGTCCGGCGCACCGGGCCAGTTTCCGCCGACGGCAAGGTTTAAGAGGAGATGAAATCTCTTGTCGAAAGGTGCAGGGAACTTGCCGCCTTCGGATGACCATTCCGTTTGGGTTTGCCAAGACTTACCGTCGATTCCCCAATGTATCTTCCCTTCCTCCCAAACGATGGAAAAAACATGAAAGTCATCGGCGAATGTGCCGGAAGGGAGCTTGTAGGGTTTGCCGGAATGCTTGTTCTTTGGCCACTTGCCCCCGTAATGAAGAGTTCCTAGATAAGTGGAGGGTTCGTGCCCGACCATTTCCATGATATCGATTTCCCCGCTGGATGCCCAGGTTCCATAGGTGTTGTCGGTGGGAAGCATCCAAATGGCAGGCCAGATGCCTTTGCCTATTGGAAGCTTAGCTCGAACGTCTATACGACCATAGCGCCAATCGCCTCGGTTTTTTGTACGTAGGCGACCAGAGGAGTAGTCGCGCTTAACGCCTGCCTCGGCATGTCCGTCCTTGCGAGCTTCGATGACAAGGTTGCCTTTCTCCACTCGGATGTTCTCGGGTCGATCGGTGTAGATTTGCATCTCGTTGTTGCCACCTCCAAAGGCGTTTACCTCAATTCCCCATTTTGAGTAGTCCAAGGTGGGACCTTCGAATTCGTCTGCCCAGACTAGTTTCCATGACTTTGCCGGTTCAGACGAGAGCATAGATGACGAAGTCCACAAAATATAGAGTGCCGCCAGCGAAACTTTTAGTGAGTGAAGATATAGATGCATGTGAATGTCTTAGGCTTTCGTTAAGAAATCTGAAAGGTTATTTTAGATTTTAATGAAACCAGATCCTTTCACTTAATCTTCGAATCGCTGAACGCACAAATTTATTTTAGTAGGCAATGGAATGAACCATAATCCTTAATCTGATTTTGTATGGTTCTGCGGGAATCGACATAGTTATTAGCATGCGGAATCGGTGCTGTAAGCTATATAAATATAAAGAGTTGACGAATCTTATGTTTTCAGATTAAATGTTGTTCCCAGTGAAGCCGATTGTGGTGGTTGGTCCTGAATTTTCTCCGGTTAATGCCGGTTCAGGCCCCCTTTGGCCTCAAACCTTAACAAGGAGAATCACATGAAAGATGCTGTTTCGCAGTTAAACGAATGGATTAAGGTAATCACGCAGGTGGGACTTGGATTAGTCGCACTTGGAGTCGTCGTCGAGATTGTCTTCGGGAAGGGGGCTATTTTCGGTAAAAGTGTCGTAGCGAACTTGACGGAAATCGTTGGTGATATTGGTGGTGCAAATGGATTCGTTGGTCTGATCGCAATATTAATCATAATGGGAATTTTCCTGAAACGGACATAGCTAGCTATACCGTGACAGGGGATAACTGAAACAAACTACTCAAACTATTGAGGGGGATATAAACATGGAAGACGTAGCAAAGAGATTAAATGACATAATTGGCGGCATTACGCAGATTCTGATCGGAGCGATTGGCTTGTTGGTCGTCGTTCAGGTGGTGTTCGGTGCTGGTGATGACGGAGGCGCTCGAAATATCATCGGGAATATTACGGGCGTCATAGATGGTTTCGTCGGAGCAGATGCGAGTCTGGCGAGCCTGGTGGCCTTGCTGATTATTTTGGGGGTTCTCTCCAAAAAATAGTCAAGGATAAGAATCTAATGGAAAAGAGGGGCGGGCAACCGTCCCTCTTTTTTGTGGCTTGATTACTGAGGGTCAGTGAATATTTACGACTCGCTTACGCTCCTCGTATTCCCAGTTTACGGTCACTTTCTGCCCCACCTTGATCGGAGTGAGTTGTTGGAGTACTTCCTTATCGAGACCACCTCCGGCGGAAGGGTTGCCGCCGCGCCAGTGTGGGAGGTAGCGTTCCACGGGACCTTTGCCGAAGGGTTTTACGTCTATGGAGCTTTTGCTCTTTGCCACAACTGTTCCCCGGACAGTGCCCTTCTTGGATTTCGGGATCAATGCCTCCACCTCGACGACCCGGGGCCGTTCTTCAAATTCCCATTTAACCCGTACTCGGTTGGTGGTAATGAGATTACGGATTTCCTCGAGCATCTTCTTGTCGAGACCTCCGCCGTCTTTCGGGAGACCTCCCCGCCAGTGGGGAGTGAATCGCTTGGATTCTTTGGCTCCGTCGGGCAACACGGTTATGGAGTTCTTGTCTTTTGAGATGAGAATGCCCTCGAGGACTCCATTTTCTTCACGAGCATCGGAGGCGAGGGACAAGGATAGGGCCGTGAGAATCGGGACAAGGAGTTGTTTCATAATGAATTGGTGGTTTGTGAACGGAGTGTGGAGAGTGAGACTTGTGACACATTACTTAATGTGCCGACAGTCTGGTATTACTTTTGTAAATTTCAATTCTATTGAAGTTTTCTCACCAATCGTCGGTACGAAAGGGACTGGTTGGGAATCCTTCTCGATTGTAGAGGTTAGCCCCTAGGGGATTGGCTGAATAGGCGTAACGTACTGCCACGGGTGTTGAGATATCAAGGTGGGAGACTGTTACGGTATCTCCATCTATGACTGCATCGGCCCAAACCCAGTGCCTGTTCTTTCCTGCAATGGCGAAGCGTTGAAGCTTGGCGTCGATGACTGTTTCCTCAGTCGGTTTAAGCCCTTCCTTCTTGCCGATAATCAAACCTGCTCCGACATGGTCGAAGTAAATGCGAGCCTTGTTCCCGTCTATTTCGAGTTTTTTGAAGAGTGGTCCGCTGGGCACGATGTCTTTGCCATATGACTTAGCCAATCCCCATTGAGCCAGACGCTTTCCCACGTCTTGTTTGTTCTTGGGATGTATGTTGCCTGTTTCTCCAATGTCTATGATTACGGCCATCCCGGAATGGGGAATGTCCAAAGCTTTTCTTTCCGCATCCCTTATGCGAGCGTAACCGTCTCCACCTTCGGGTTCGTTCTTGTCGTTCGTGAAGTTTGCTAATTGGACCCAATAGAATGGGAATTCTCCCTGTCCCCATACTTTGCGCCAACCTTTCACCAGCCCGTGCTTCTTGTGGTAGTAGGTTTCACCCTCGTTTCCGTTGGATTCTCCTTGGTACCAAATAGCTCCGCGAATGCCGTATGGAACCAGTGGGTGAATCATGCCGCGGTAGAGTCGAGTGGGATCTTGGTGACTAGTTCCTAGCCCCACGTAGGTCGAGGCAGGTTGCTTGGGAGGGAACTTGCCTGCCTTTACGGCTGTCTCTGCTTTTACCACCCATCGCTTGAGGTCTTTGATAGCGGCCAAGTGTCTCGTTTTTCCTTTATCTGTAGTCGGATCTACGGATTCGATGTGGTTTAGGACACCTTTGGCGAAATCCTGCTTCTCGATGATGCGAAAGCCTTCGGTGGGTATCCATGGTTCAATCCGAGTTCCGCCCCAAGAGGAGTTGATCAGACCGATCGGGACTCCGAGCTTCTTGTGCAAGGTGCGGCCAAAGAAGTAGCCTACCGCAGTAAAGTTTCCTGCACTGGACGGAGAGCATACCTGCCAATTTGAATTAAAGGTGGTTTCATGCGAGTCTGAGGGGGTCTTCGGCACCTTGATGTGGCGAATGTGAGGATAGTTGGCGGATTCCTTTTCTTCGGTGGGATTCAATGCACCGTTGACTGTCCATTCCATGTTCGACTG
>JABHOU010000120.1 GCA_018695085.1 Opitutia bacterium
CAACGCTTCCGCAAAGGCAAAGACCGCCACCATCACCCTGCGAGCCTCAAAGGATTCGGAACCAGTCAGTCATGCGTTTCAATTGCAAGTGTTCGCAACCGATGAAACCAACGCCACCAAAGAAAGTCTCGCATCGTATTCCTTCCTAACCGCTAAATCCCGAGGCGATTATCTCGTGAACAAAACCAACCAGCTTCATCTTACCGTTGTAAAGCCGGCAAAGCCAAAAAAGGAAAACGCCAAAGAGGAAGAGGAATAAAAAGACCTACCCACCGTTCCGGGCCAGAAAGTTGATTTGCCAAAATCTCCGGCAACCTTTTTTCGATAGGAATGCGACTAACTGAGGTGGTGGCGGAAACAGATGCTTTGGGAGAGTTCTCTTTCAGTCTCGTAATTTGCAACGAGGCATGTCATAAGAAAGGATTATTAGACTTATCCATAAACATCTGCTTGTGGATAGGGAAAACAAGTGGGTGTCTAAAAAAGTGATTTTTCGAAAATCCAGAAATGGCTGTCCGCATCGTATAAAAAAGCATCAGTAGACTAATGAACAACGAAGAGACAGGCAGTTCATCCGAGCAAGCCGTTGGCACTTTTTCCGACTTACCATTGTCCCCCGAGATTCGGGAGGCAATTGAGGCGATTGGCTATGAAACCCCCTCACCGATCCAAGCAGAGGCCATACCCTACTTGGCAGAAGGTCGGGATTTACTTGGAGTGGCCCAAACCGGAACGGGAAAGACCGCCGCTTTCGCTTTGCCACTTTTGTCCGACCTCAACACTAGTGCCGGAGGACCTCAGATCCTGTGCCTCGCACCCACCCGAGAATTGGCCATACAAGTTGCCGAGGCTTTCGAAACCTTCGGTCAGCGGATGAAAAACTTTCGCTCCCTCGCCATTTACGGTGGCGACGAGTACAGAAGACAGATCAAAGGATTGAGGGAGGGAGCTCACGTCGTCGTCGGCACGCCCGGCAGGATGATGGATCACCTCCGCAAAGGGACGCTGAAAACGGATAAGATTAAGGCCCTGATACTGGATGAAGCGGACGAGATGCTCAGCATGGGTTTTATTGAAGACGTCGAATGGATACTGGAACAGATGCCCGAAGAACGGCAAACCGCCTTATTTTCGGCCACCATGCCCTCGCAAATCAAGAAACTGGCTGACAAGTACCTCAAAGATCCCGCAGAAATCACCATCCGAGTTAAGGCGACTACGGCATCGAACACTCGTCAACGCTTCATACAAAGGCGAAACCCCGAGAAGACCGACACCTTGATTCGCATTCTAGAAGTGGAAGATTTTGATGCTGTTCTGGTTTTCTCTCGTACCAAAAACGCAACTTCCGAAATAGCCGAAAGCCTACAGGGGAAAGGCTACGCCGCCGAAGCGCTAAATGGCGACATGGCCCAAAACCTGAGGGAAAAGACACTCGCCAGAGTCAAGAACGGTAAAATCGACATATTGGTTGCCACGGACGTCGCAGCTCGCGGTCTGGACGTCGACCGCATAAGTCACGTAATCAATTACGATGCGCCTTTCGACGTGGAATCCTACATCCACCGGATCGGTCGCACGGGCCGAGCAGGTCGCCAAGGAGATGCCATTATCTTCATCAATGGAAGGGAAAATAGAATTCTTAAGGCAATTGAACGTACCGTGAGCTCGAAGTTGGAAAAGTACACCTTCCCCTCGACCAAGGAACTCAACGAACGAAAAATGCAGCGTTTATTTGCTCGGCTCGATGAAACCTTGGCCAAAGACCTAAGCGACTACAAGGAAGTTTTGGAAAAATACCTCGAAGAAAAAGATGCTGACCCTCTTTCGATTGCTGCCGCCATGGCCTTCTTGGAATCCGGCAACCAACCCTTTTATCTCAAGGCTGTTCCACAACCGAAGCAGCGTGACAGGGAATGGGGAGACAGGGGTCGGAGAAGTGATGGACCTAGAGGGAAATCTCGATTTCAAAGTGGAGACCTCTCCATGCAAAGCTTTCGACTGGAAGTGGGAGAAAGCCATGGGGTCGGAAAAGGAGACATTGTGGGAGCCATTGCAAACGAAGCGGGCATTGAACCAAAACACATGGGCAAGATTCGCATGTTCGAGGAACACAGCTTCATCGAATTACCGGAGAGCATGCCCAAGGATGCTTTTCAGGCATTAAGAAAGATTTGGGTGCGCGGAAATAAACTAGACATCAGCAAGGACGACAGTAGACCGATGGGCAAAAGGAAACCTCGCCCGTTCAAAAAATTCGGCAAGAAGAAATATTTCAAGAAATCGTCTTCTCGCGATTAGTAATACTGCTCGAGGGTCAGAAAACTTCCCGACCCGACGCAATCAATCGATGGGGGTGAGGGGATCGGAGCCCTCGAGAAAAGCCCGCACGTTGTCCATGCAAAGTTTAGACATTGCCCGTCGCGTGTCATGGGTGGCGCTGGCTTGGTGTGGTTGAAGGACTACGTTGTCCGTCATCCGGATCAATTCATCGGGCACGTTCGGTTCATCGGAAAACACATCTAGACCCGCAGCCCCGAGACGCCCCTCGCGCAAAGCCGTGATGAGAGCGGCGTCATCCACCGTCTGTCCTCGCCCGATATTCACCAAAACACCTTCAGGACCGATAGCATCGATAACGGCGGCATCGACCAAGTTGCGAGTACCCTCTCCCCCGGGAGTGACAATCACAAAGAAGTCCGCCCAACGGCCAAGAGACACCGCATCCTCGAAGTAACCGTATTCGACGTCCTTTCGGAGGTTTCTGTTGTGATAACCGATCTCCATACCGAAAGCCTTGCAGCGATGGGCTAAGGCAAGACCGATTCGGCCCAACCCAAGAATTCCTAGACGACTCCCATGCACGCGCCGGCCATATTCCATGGCTCCCTCTCTAGGCCAACGCCCGTCACGAACATAACGATCTCCCATCGCAAGGCGACGAGCCACCGCCAACATCAAGGCCACACCATAATCCGCCACCTCCTCGGTGAGAACGTCGGGAGTATTCGTCACGACTATGCCGCGTTCCTTGGCCGCCTCAACGGCCACACCTTCGTACCCTACCCCGCAAACAGATATGATTCCCAGGTTGGGTAGTTTATCCATCCAGTCCTCCGGGAAGACAGCTCGAGTGACTGCCGCCCGACAGGTCGGGGCGATAGCACTCAGCAAGGCATCAGTATCCTCAGCCTCCCATAGTTTGTGAGCCTCACAAAAGCCGGCCACCTCATCCAGTGAATAACTGTAAAGCGGTCGAGCAAAGAGGACGTCGGGTTTGTCTGAGTTCATGGAACCTTTCAAAAAAGGGTTTTTGCGCTTGTCGGCAAGAGCCTTTGATTCCTTGATCGTAAAATGATCGCACCGATAAAGAATAGTCCATTGAACGTTCTAGGGACGTCCCTGCAATCCTGCTGCAAGAAACTAAAGACCGGATGGTATCGAAATGGCAGTTGCGAAACTGACGAAAGCGATACCGGACGACATGTCGTCTGCACTGTGATGACCGAGGAATTCCTCGCCTTCAGCAAGATGGCCGGGAACGACCTGAGCACACCGAGACCCGAGTTTTCTTTCCCTGGTCTAAAAGAAGGTGACTGCTGGTGCCTTTGCGCCTTACGCTGGCAGGAAGCCTTAGAGGCCGATATGGCACCGAAAGTAAAATTGGAATCCTGCGAGAAAAGCGCCCTCGAGGTGCTCGAACTGGAAAACCTAAAAGCCTACGCGGTCGAAACGAAATGAGAACCAGAAGATCGTTCGTAACACAAGGGATGGTATTGGCATCCGCTCCCGCAATCCTTGGGCAAAAGGCGAAGGCGAAGTGGCGAGTAGGAGTTATCGGGCACACGGGACGAGGGAATTTCGGACACGGTCTGGACATGGTCTGGAATCTTTTGGAGGAAACGACCATCACCTCGGTTGCCGATGCCGATCCCAGAGGTCTTGCAAAGGCCAAAAAAAGGCTTCAGGTCGAAAAAGCATTTACCGACTACCGCGAAATGCTCGCAAAAGAAAAACCTGA
>JABHOU010000194.1 GCA_018695085.1 Opitutia bacterium
AAAACTGGTTTCAGGGGAAGTGCCGCCAGACACTCTGGCATGGCGAGAAGGTCTCGACAATTGGTACCCGCTCTCTCATGAGACTTGGGCTGAGGTCGGCATAGTCGTAAGCGTGGCTCCCACTCCAGTCCCGCAACCAGTAGCCGTCGAAACGGAAAAGGTTGCACCAGCCGAAGAACAGCATTCCCCGGCTGGCGAAGGTGAACACGAACCTCTCGAAGCCAACCCGGAAGGACAGGCGGAGGTCGAAGCCTTGCCCGAAGAAGTCGGAAAAGCTTTTTCGGAATATGCGGAAGAAGATTTCAAGCCTCCATCCTTTGACGAAATGGATCAAGAGATGTCGAGCCTTCGTGCAGACAGGGAATCGTTGCCCAGCCTTATAGGCGAACGGGCATTCGATGCAGGCATCGAAGACGAGGAAATCGTAGACGCTAAAGCCGAGGTGGCGAAAGCTCGCCAATCAGGAGACCAAACAGCTATTCAACAAGCGCACAGGCAGCTAGGGCAAGTAGTGCTTGCTACGGGCATTCACGACGATTCCCTTGTGGAATTGCGGGAACGAGAACGAGAACTCGCCGACCGAATGCTCAATCTTCAGATGCAAGCCCGTCGAATGGGAGGTGGGTCAAGGGTAAAGAAAAACAAGCCTTGGATGAAGTGGGTTGTTGTCTTTTTGGCCTTTGCCCTAATTGGCGGAACCATTGCAATTGCGAATTTGTTGAAATAGCCCGTCTGACCTACTGTCGACACGGGATTGGATTCCCCTTTTCAAGCCTCTTGAGAGGTTTCGTCAACAGCTTTTCGTGCCCCGAGCTTTTCGTTCAAAAACAATATGGCGCTGATGTCCTCCTTCGCCATGCGGAGCATAGCGATAATGTCCTCAATTGTTTTTTCTTCCTCCACTTGCTCGTCGAGAAACCACTGTAGATGGCTCTTGGTCGCATAGTCGTTGCACTCGGTCGCGAGCTCGTATAGGCGATTGATGGCAATTGTGTTTTCGCGCTCCTGCTCAAGGGCGGCCTCAAAAGCGTCTAGAGTTCCATCAAAATCGGAGCGAGGTTTCGGGATGGTGGCCAATTCGATCTTGCCTCCTCGATCCAGCAAGTAACGAAAAAGTCGCATGCCGTGAGCCATCTCTTCTTCGTGCTGAGTCTGCATCCAGTGGGCAAAGCCATCCAGTGTGTTGGCATCAAAGTATCCGGCCATGCCCAAGTAGTTGTAGGCAGCCGCGAACTCTTGGTTGATTTGTTTGCCTAGGGCTTCTTCTATTCGTGAATCAATCATTGTAAAAGTTATTTTCTTCTTCTCGTTAGCTATGTTCTTCCGATGTCTCAAGGGAATTCATAAATTGGGCTAAATTCAATTCGAAACCACAAAGCAAAAAGCACTTTGATGGTAGATTACGAAAGCTTGCTCTTTAACAACCCTTGATCTTCGATGAACTCATGTCAGTTCAAATGAAAAGTATTTTGGTTACTGGAGCCACTCGAGGAGTCGGCGAGGCTTTAACTCTTAACTTCGCGAAAAAAGGACATGTCGTTTATGCGTTGGCCAGAACTCGCAATCAATTGAATTCATTGGTGGAAGAATGCGGTTCCGAAAAGGTGATACCTTTCGAGGTGGATGTTTCGAAAAAAGAACAGGTCGAAGAAGCGATTGCTGCCATTCAACGAGATTATGGGGTGCCCGACGTTCTCATCAACAACGCGGGAGTCGTGGAAAACATATCATTTGCGGAGCAAAGCATTGAAATGATAGAAAGAATCGTAGATGTAAACCTCAAGGGGGCTCTTTACGTAACTCGTTGCGTGGTTCCAGGCATGATAGCTCGGGGTAGTGGTCGCATAATCAATGTCTCCTCTGTCGCCGGAACTCGAGGAATCCCAGGGCAAGCCACCTATTGCGCATCGAAATTTGGAATGAACGGATTCGCGGAAACCTTGGCTCAGGAACTTTTGGCAAAGGGGATATTGGTCACGACAATTTGCCCAGGAGGAATAGATACTCCCCTGTGGGATCCTGACAAAAACCCTTATCCCGGCGACAAGGCTCGAATCATGAAACCACAGGAAATTGTCGATTTAATCGAATACCTACTAGATCAACCCAAAGGTACCTTGCACAAAAAAATCGTCATGTTCCCGACCAACGAATGGCACTGAAGAGACTGGCTCAGCCTTGGCTTTTGATTCGCGCTTTCATTATAAGAAATAATTCTCTACTTATCCATGCATCGGTAGCTGCGTAATTCACTTGGCCCGGAGCCAGAGGGTTTTTTTCCCAGTTCGAGAGCTGTGCCGACTTAGACAAACGATGACCAAAGAAAATTGCGGTTAAACTACGCAGCCCAGTTTGAGCGATTTTGAGGTCGCCGGCAAGATCCGCAAGTTCCTCAAATCCTCCAGGTTCAAAATCCTCGATCTCTTTGAGTTTCTTAATGTCGTCCCGAATGGCTACACCGGCTTTGATGATCTCGGGATCCGACAAAATTTCTTTGATGACGCCAAGGTTTTTTAAGGGACGGAGTCTAAAAAGAAAAGCCTGATCGGCGGTGGCGAACTGGATGAGAGCGGGGGGGTTATTGGGACCACGACGGAAAGTAGGCTTGGATTCCACGTCAAAACCCAGCACTCGCTGCTTCTTTAACCGCTGGACTAAACGTGCAACACTTTTAGTATCTTCTGCGATTCGTACTGCCCCTTGAAAACGAACCAAGGGCAAATCATTGATTTCCGCCTTGGATAAACGTTCGGGTAATTCTTCACTGTGCTTTCGTGCAGGCATCAGCTTTTTGTACTAGAGTTCCAACTCCAATCCATCGTAGGCGATGACCACTGCTTGGGGATGCGTACGGGCGGGAGGAACACCAGGAATACCTGCTCGAGTTTGCTTGATTTTTTGTTGGGACAGAAAAAGGAACTTTTCCGTATGCTTCAAAAAATCAGACATTTGCAAATCCGTTGCCGCTGGATCATGATGGAACAATGCCAGTTTCTCGACATTGGCGCGAGCGGCTAATTCAACTCCCATGATATTGCTTGAATGCCCCCAGTCTTCTCGGGAACCAATAGATTGAGATAAAGTATAAGGGGCGTCGAATATGAGAAGATTGGCATTCCGAATAAAGTCTATGTAAGGATAAGTTTTGCCGTGAGCCGGCATTCGGTGCTCACCATCCGTAGAATAGACCGCAGATTTAGAGCCGTGCTCAATGCGATAGCCGAAGGATATTCCAGGGTGATCCTGCTCGCATATGGAAATTTGGCAATCCGCCACTTCCACAAGGTCGCCAGGGTTGTGCTTCTCGTAAATCAACTCAGCACCCATGGTGTCGATATTGATAGGGAAGTAGGGAACCTCCATATGACGGGTTAGCGACTCTTTGATGTTATCGTGACCCCCATGAAAAATTATTTTATTTCCAGGGATATAGGCTGGAGTAAAAAAGGGAATGCCCTGGATGTGATCATAGTGTAGGTGCGAAAGAAAAATATGAATGGTCTTCGATTTAGAACCCGACTGCATGATTCTCTGCCCAAGGGTGCGAAGTCCGGACCCACCGTCAAAGACAAGATATTCTTCCGAACCTGTAACTATTTCGACACATGGAGTACTTCCACCGCAAGTACCCGCGACATGAAAAGGCAAATCATCTTGCACGAACTTTCGGATTTGCCCTTCCGACCGGAGATCCTTGCCCCGGGAAGCAAGCAAGGCCGCTGTCACTTTCTCTCGGACATCTGCCGCTGTCAAGGAAGTGGGAATAGACCCTCTGGTTCCCCAGAAGCGAATGATCATGACATGTAAGTTTGGTGAGTCACGTGTTAAAAGTATACTCCAGTCGTAAAACCGGTGTCATCGATGGCAAACCTATAATTTCATCGACTTAGCTAAATCCAGGGAAAAGACTTGCGCGATTCAGCTTGTCGAAGATGCTTTTAATCTTTGAACCCAACAAACTAAGATTTCCTAACGATGACTCAAGAGTTCGATCTCAATCAGCCCATATACCAAGCAGGCCAATCAGCAATGAGTATGGCCAACTTGCTCGCCTATTTCGTGGACCCGAATTACCAACGCGGAAATCTTTCACGGATTTCAGACATGCACGTAAAGGTTGGTCGACCAGTTAGCTTTCGTATCGACGACGACTTGACGCCTGTCCCTGAAGGAGCAGCTGTTACCGATGAAGCCATTCGTTATATGCTCGGAATAATCCTCAACGAGAAGTACCGGGAATCCATTGCATCGGATGAACCCGATGACATTGACACTGGTTATGAATGGGTGGACGGCGGCGTAAATTTCCGCCTGAACGTATTTCGCGATCGCGACGGTCTTGCATTCGTCATGCGGGTATTGTCTTCTATCATACCAGATATCGAGACGCTTGGTTTGCCGTCCGAGCAGATCTGGCGCGACATTACCTCCTTGAAGCGAGGGTTGGTCTTGGTGACGGGGGTAACGGGAAGCGGCAAGTCTACCACAATCGCGGGGCTGATTAATCACGTTAATCGATTCAGAAAAACAAGGATAATAACCTTGGAAGATCCTGTGGAGTTCATCTTCAAGAGCGAGAGCTCTATGGTTTCCCAACGTCAAGTAGGTCAGAACGTGGCAACTTTCTCCGGAGGTTTGCGTAGTGCCTTACGGGAAAATCCAGACGTTATATTCGTTGGGGAAATCAGAGACCAAGAAACCGCTACTCTCGCCTTGAGCGCGGCGGAAACCGGGCACCTCGTTTTCTCCACTCTGCATACGAGGGATGCAAAAGGCGCCTTGAGTCGTATAGTGGATATGTTTCCGGCCGAGCAGACTAAAAGCCTGTGTCTGCAATTGTCCTTCAGCCTCTCTTCCGTCCTTAGTCAAAAGCTGGTTCCTCGTGCCGATGGTAGTGGACGGATCTTGGTTATGGAGGTTCTCAAGAACGTACCTGCGATCGGCAACCTCATCCGGACGGGAAACTGGCAACAGGTCTATTCCACAATGGAGACTCAGGCGAAAGAGGGTATGATGACGATGGAACAGCACCTATTGCACCTCTACACTCACGGCATCATAACGAAGAAAGACGCGATTACCTACTCCAACGAGGCCAGCCTGCTCGACAGGATAGCCCAAATGGAAGCGGAAGCCAAATAGATCGAATCTCGGACTGCTCCAAGCCTGTCCTTTACATTTCATTATCATTTAATCGTCCGTGGTTGCAATTTTCCCGAACAAGCGAAATTGTCTTCTTTTCAAATAAAGCACTTGGAAATCAACAAAGCATCATGACGAAAGCGCCATTTGTCCGGATACCTAGAGCTTGGGAACTCTCGGAACGAGAAGTAACCGAGGAATCCCTTCATCGCAATCGCCGAGAAATCATTAAATCCCTAGGCCTTGCTGCCGGAGCGAGTTTGCTGACCATTCCAAGTGTCGATGCTAATGCCGCAACGACTGGCTTTCCCACAAAGCTCAACAAGAAGTATCTCCCGCCAAAGGGAATGAAGCC
>JABHOU010000119.1 GCA_018695085.1 Opitutia bacterium
ACTTCCGCCGTGGGACTGCTCGGTCATCCAGTATCCCTCGTGGACTCAGGCTATCCGAATCCCAAAGTCACCACACCCGCTGACTTATCTTATATTGAATTTCTAATTAACAAGGAAAAAGCATGAAACACCCTTTCCGGATTGGCCAAGGTTACGACGTTCACCGATTCGCCGAGGGACGAAAGCTAATACTTGGAGGAGTTAAGATTCCTCATGCACTGGGACTGGAAGGACACTCCGACGCCGACTGCTTGACCCACGCTCTCGCCGATGCCATTCTGGGTGCCCTTGCTCTACCCGACATAGGAGTTCACTTTCCCCCGAGCGACCCGACCCTGGAAGGCATCGACTCCATGAAAATCCTCCTGAAGGCAAAAGGGGAATGTGAGGCTAGAGGATATCTCATCGGTAACGTGGATGCCACAATAATTGCCGAAAAACCTACGATCTCTCCATACGTTGACGCGATGAAAGAGAGATTAGCACAAGTTCTCGACGTCGAGACCAACCAAGTTGGCATAAAGGCTACGACAAATGAAGGGATCGGTGGAATCGGCCAAGGTGAAGGGATCGGGGCACATGCCGTGTGCCTTCTCGTGTCGAATTCGAAATAACCTCGATCTAGGCTAATTCAAAGATTTCGTCCGAAGAGAAAAATCGCTCGATTTCGACTTTCGCGGACTCGGAGCTATCGGAGGCATGGACCACATTTCTCATCTTGTCGGTACCAAGATCTCCCCGAATCGTGCCTTCGGGAGCTTGCGTGGAATCGGTCGGACCTAGCAAGTCCCTAACTCCTTGCACAACGTTTTCACCTTGCAGAATCAAGGCGAGTACGGGCCGGGAGCTCATGAACTCTGCGATATCAGGGAAAAAAGGCAAGTCCGCGACATGAGCATAGTGCTCGTTGAGAACTGCTGAATCCAGTTGAATCATCTTGCATGCAACGATGTCGTAACCGGCTCTTTCAAAACGAGCGATGACCTCCCCGACGATTTTTCCGCCAAGGGAATCAGGTTTTAGCAATATGAGTGATTTTTGCATAAAGTTATGTGATGAAAACGTACTCGCAAGAAAGGTGGGTTGGAAAAGAGAAACGCAATGCTGAGCAAGTCAGGAATCCGCGGGGTCCTCGTCAGAAGTAGCAGAGGAAACCGGTGCTGAATCCTTTTTCCTCGCCTTGCTGGTCTGCTCGAAGGTCAAACCTTCATCCTCATCGTCGGAGACGATGACATGGATGGGTTTGCTCTTCTTCACGTTGCCTGCCAAAAGGGCTTCGGCCAGGTTGTCTTCAATATACTTTTCCACGGCTCGTCGCAATGGACGGGCGCCAAGCTTTTCGTCGTAACCATTCTCAATCAAAAACTTCTTGGCCTCATCGCTTACTTCGAGCTTGAGTTTTCGGTCACGAAGACGGTCGGCGACCTTGGCCAATTCCAGCTCCACGATCTGGCTCATGCTGTCCTTGCCCAAAGGACGAAAGATCACCATCTCGGTAAGGCGATTCAAGAACTCCGGCTTAAATACCTTCTTGGTCTCATCGGTTATCTTGTCCTTGATGTTCTCGAAATCATTTTCGGCATCGCCGACGGAAAATCCCATGGAAACGTTTCGCTGAAGGATCTGGGCTCCAACGTTTGAGGTCATGATGAGAATAGTATTCCGAAAATCCACCTTGCGACCCAAGCTATCCGTTAGGCGGCCATCTTCAAGAATTTGCAGGAGGATTTGAACAACGTCCGGATGCGCCTTTTCGATCTCATCAAAAAGAATCACGGAGTAAGGCTTTCGACGAACGGTCTCGGTTAATTGTCCCCCCTCTTCAAACCCGACGTAACCCGGAGGTGAACCTATCATACGGGATACCGCATGCTTTTCCATGTACTCCGACATGTCGATCTGAACGAGAGCATCCTGATCTCCAAAGATTTGCTCGGCCAAAACCTTGGCCAAATGAGTTTTCCCCACGCCAGTAGGCCCGAGAAACATAAACGAACCGATGGGACGCTTGGGATCCTTGAGATCGGCTCGAGATCGCCGCAATGCCTTAGCGATTACCTCAGTGGCGAAATCCTGACCAACAACAAGCTTGCGAAGGTCTTTTTCGAGGCTAAGGAGTTTTTTGGTCTCCTTCGTTTCCATTCGACTTAGAGGGATTCCCGTCCAGTCGGAGATAACATGATACATCTCGTCTTCGCCCACCGTTCCACGTTTTTCCTCACGAGACTTTTTCCAATCCTCAAGCACACGCTCGCGCTTAGTTCTCA
>JABHOU010000206.1 GCA_018695085.1 Opitutia bacterium
GTCAAGGAAGTCGGTATCGAACAACGCGTCTATCGCTTTCGTTGCGTGGAAGCCTGGTCCATGGTCATTCCTTGGGACGGCTTTCAGCTCAACAAACTGATCGCCAAAGCCAAGCCGACCTCCAAGGCGAAATACGTCATGTTCAGTACATTCAAGGACGAAAAGACCGCCCTCGGTTTCAAGAATTACCCAAACTACGATTGGCCCTATACAGAGGGATTGCGCATGGACGAGGCGATGCACGACCTTACCTTTCTGGCCACCGGCATATTTGGAAAGCCAATTCCCCATCAAAACGGAGCTCCCATTCGTCTGGTAGTCCCGTGGAAGTATGGTTTCAAGAGCATCAAGTCCATCGTTCGCCTCGATTTCACGGACAAACAACCCAAGACTCTCTGGAATACCTCAGGTCCTGACGAATATGGTTTTTATTCAAACGTAAATCCCGAGGTGGATCATCCTCGCTGGAGTCAAGCAAGAGAGAGAGCCATTGGCACCGGTGGTTTTGTAGAACGCATACCCACTCTCAAGTTCAACGGATACGAAAAAGAAGTTGCCCACCTCTACAAGGGAATGGACCTGCGGAAATTCTTTTGACTCGTTCAACCTTGAATGCCAAACGTAACTAAGTTCGGGCATGATCACAATAGCCCGAATAGTTGCCTCCAAGTGGTTTGCAGGACCACTCTGTGTAGCCCCGTTGTTTTTTTTGTCTTGGGATTATTTCCAAGCCTTAGTCCAGTTGGAGCAAGGACCTAGCTCTCCGATTCAGCAAGTTCCCGACGCCAACCGTACTTTCACAGATACAACTGTTACCGATGTAGAATATGTTGATTTCTCCTTTACTGTATCCGATGAAGACTTTCACGAATACACGGGGGGAACCTTTAGGAAAACAGAGGGAAGCAGTACGAAAAATGAAGAAAACGAGGAGAATTTCTCCTTCACTGTATCCGACGAGGAGTTCGATGCAGCGACCGAAACACTTTCGTTGCAGGAAGGCGGCGACCAAGAAGCTCTCGTCACTCGAAAAATGGCTGAGTCCGCAAACCAAATAAAAGCGGGGGCAAACGTAAACGAACGATTTCTTCACGAGACCGGAAACGTGGCTATCGCCTACTTTCTTATCGTACTTTGCTTCACTCCGCTGAAACGCATCTTTTCTCGAGCCAAATTGGTAAGCGCCCTAAATCGGCATCGTAGACTTGTCGGCTTGACGTCTTTTTTCTACGCCGTTCTGCATCTTATTCTCTACTTTGACGATGGTCTTAATCGTCTTTTTGACGAATGGTACTTGCTATACATACAATGCGGACTTGCTTCCTTTGCAACACTGTCCGTCCTTGCAGTTACCAGCAATGCGAGAGCTGTCCGCAAACTGGGCGGCAAACATTGGAAGAAATTGCATAGAATTCTTTATCTGGCCATACCAGCACTACTCTACCACAAAGGATGGGCTGGCAAGGCGAGCCCTGACCAAGTGCGGGAAGCGCTTGTTTGGTTTGCTCCCATGCTACTTCTTCAAGCCGCTCGACTAACAAAGTTTTTTACCGCAAAGAAAGCAAATTGATCATGCCATGGAATCAAAGGCGTCTTTGCAACACCACCTTGCTTGTCCTTGCAATTGCAGCGATTGCGGGTGCGGATGAGGAAAACACTCGTCCTAGAGGAGCTCGAAATGTCGCGATTCCCGGTTTTGGTGAAGACGGGCTACGGATATGGGAAATGCGTTCCTTCCAAGCGATTCCACTTGCCCATGGTGTCGTGGATGCAAAGGACTTACTCCTCACCATTTTTTCAGGTCCCAAAGTCGAAACCATCCTAAAAAGCCCCAAAGCCCGTTTTCACACCGAGGATGGGAACGCCACCAGTGATTCACGAATTCAGGTCACTGGTCCCGGTTACGAAATTTCCGGCAAGGGTTGGAAATGGAATTCCAACAGAAGCCGCATTCAAATAAAAGCAAACGTCAAAGCTGTCTTCAACGAAGAGTTCGATGACTTATTTCAATAGAACACAAAACATATGCGTCTAACCAATCTTTATCTTATTTTCATGCCATTTGCGGCAATTATGTCGGCGGTGGAGGAAAACGCTACGCGACCAACGACAATTGATAGCGATATGGCGGAATTGGTTACGACCAAGGCCGGTCACCGTTTCTACTTTGCAGGAAACGTGGTCGTGAAGGGAACCGACCCCTTGCTCAATTGCGACGAGCTAGAGATTCTTTCCAAGCGAGAATCCAACTCTTCCAAGTCGAGTGCGAAAGTGGGCAAAATATCCCTAATGGTTGCTCGCGGAAAAGTGAGTATTAAACAGAAGGAATCCCTCGGCACTGGTGACAAGGCCACCATGCAAGCGGATACGGGTTTATTCCTCTTGCATGGTTCTCCAGCGGTTTTGGTCGACGAAAGAGGGAAACTGGAAGGGAACGAGATCGTCTTCGAAAGAGGGAAGGGGCGAGCCGAACTGCGAGGCGGAGCAGGAAACCGCCCACGAGTGGAACTTCCGGAACTTCCTGCCTTGCCTAACTTTGGTCGTGGGTCAAAAAAGAAGAAAATCATCCAAGGCAAACGAACTCCGTGACAAGTCCGAATTCCATATTGCAAGCTAAGAACCTCGAAAAACGATACGGTCGGCGAGATGTGGTCAGAGGAGTCGAACTTCATGTCAATGGAGGAGAGGTAGTCGGTCTTCTCGGTCCCAACGGTGCAGGAAAAACAACCACCTTCTCAATGGTTGCAGGTCTCGTTCGACCATCGGGAGGATCCATTACCTTGAAC
>JABHOU010000071.1 GCA_018695085.1 Opitutia bacterium
ATCGTCGGTAAAGATGAATAGGATGTTTGGCGTCGTCTCCTGTGCCGAGACTTGGGTCGTTAGGAAGACAATGGCCAAGGCGGGCAAGAACTTTGAGATTAGTAGCTTCACATTAGCTGGATGTTGGAAGTTGAAGGAGTGAGTTAGCTCAAGTTGTCTTGTCATGGTTTTAGTTGGCAAGCGAATTCGAGATTGCCTTGAACGCGGGTTTCCTTGTTCTCGCTATATATTTTTTCCGTGACTTTAATAAAAAAAACAATCCATGAAAATGTTCCTCATTTCTTGCTTTCTTGCCTTTGCCTTCGCTGCTCAGGCTGCCAAGACTCCAAACATAGTCTTCATCTTCGCCGATGACTGGGGTTGGGGGGACCTAGGTTGCCATGGCCATCCATATTTGAAAACGCCGAATATTGATCGTTTGGCGAAAGAGGGTACGGACTTTCATCGGTTCACCGTGGCGAGCGGAGTTTGTTCCCCCAGTCGAACGGCAGTAATGACCGGGCATTTTCCGGCTCGTTACAACATAGATGGTCATTTTGCTTGGGTTCCCAGCAACGCCAAGCGCAACATGCCGGACTGGCTCGACCCCGAGGCGCCTCTGCTTTCTCGGTTTCTTCAAAAAGGAGGTTATGCAACCGCCCACTACGGAAAGTGGCACTTGGCTAACGACATGATTCCCGACGCACCCTTTCCGAGTGAGTACGGCTACGACGACTATGGGGCGTTCAATTGTTCGGGTCCCCAAATGTTCGTTCATGACGACGTCAAGAGCGCCGTACCTTTCATTCAGAAGAGCCAAGCTCAAGGAAAGCCCTTCTTCATAAATCTCTGGATGCACGAACCGCACACTCCGTTTCACGTAAATCCCAAGCTGCAGAAGCTATTTCCAAAGCTGGATGAGAAACACAATATTTATGCAGCGACTTTATTTCATGCCGACCAAAGAATCGGCCAACTGCTTGATGCGCTGGATCGGCTAAATTTGACGGACAACACTCTGGTGATCTTTAGTTCCGACAATGGACCTGCTCGAGGTAGTGCGGACTCCCTGCTTACTTTGTCTTACGACTCTGCCACCGGACCAGGTTATGGAATAGCTGCCGCCAAGGGAATCACCGGTGGTCGGCGAGCCTACAAAGGGGCCCTTTTAGAGGGAGGGGTGGGCGTGCCTTTCATCGCTCGCTGGCCAGGGAAGGTGGCCGCGGGGAAAGTTGACAAGACCGCCATTCTTTCAGCGGTGGACCTTTTGCCGACTTTTTGCGAAATCGCGGGAGTCAAGTTGCCCGCATCCTACAAGCCGGATGGTGTGAGCCAAGTCGATGCCTTGATGGGGAAGGGGAGTGCCTTGCGTGAAAAACCATTGTTTTGGAAGATTGGAGCCCCATGGCCCGCTCGCCCGACCAAGCCCGACCATTGGGTGTCATATGCCGTGGCGAAGGACCAATGGAAACTCGTTACCAATTTTAAAGGTACCCATTGGGAACTCTTTGATCTGATCGCCGATCCCTATGAGAAAAACGATCTCAAGGAGAAGAACCCAAAAGTAGTGAAGGAACTTTCTAAATTGCTCGAGGAATGGAAGACTACGCTACCCGCCAAGCCTACCGGAAAGGTTTTTTCGAACCTCCGAAAACATTAGTTTTTTGCCTCGTAGATATTATGTCTCGGTTTTTGATTTGAATAACCCATGATTGAAACTTTCTCGTTCTTTTGAAGTTTATATTTTTTCGATGAAAAAATTTATCTTTATTTGCTCATTCGCCTTTTACTTTTCTATTTTTACTTTCGGGCAATCCTCGAAGGCGTCCGATGTTTCAGTGAAGTCGGCAAGTACTCCCAAGTCTTCATTAATCGTACAGGGGAAAAATAAAAAGCGAAAGGAACGGAATCGAGCCAAGAAGGGAATTTCGAGTCCGACGAAGTCGCCATCTCTTTCGACGATTGGAAATGCCCTTCCCGTGAAGCCTGATAATCGTCTTCGAATGGAAGTTGCTCAGATCGAATCTGCTGCCCATTGGATTGATCGTTTCGTAAGCGACGCATTGGGTAAGGTCGGGCAAAAACCAAACTCACGCGCCGATGATTTTATCTTTGTGCGCCGAATCTATTTGGATGCAGTTGGTCGTATCCCTACGGATGAAGAGGCCGCGATTTTCCTAAAGGGCAGGGATCCGGAAAAGCGCAGGAAGCTCATCGACAAGCTGCTTCTTTCGGCCGGTTATCGTTCGCATCTTTTTAATTGGTTGGCCGATTTGCTTCGGCACAAGCAGGCGATCAAGAGGACCAACTACAGTCATTACGAGAGATGGTTGAAGGATCAAATTGCCAGAAATCGTCCGTGGGACGAGTTGGTGTTCGACATGCTATCGGCCGAGGGCAGCATCGCAACATCCGGTCCTTCCGGTTATCTTTTAAGGGATCCCGGCATGCCTCTCGACAACTTGTCCAACACCCTGAATGTTTTCTTGGGGGCGAACGTGGCTTGCGCCCAGTGCCATGATCATCCCTTTGCCGAGTGGACCCAGCGAGAATTCTATGAGTTGGCCGCCTTTTTCGGGGCCACGGACGTCAGCGACAGAGATCCTCGAAAAGTCGGCAACAGGCTTGGGAAGGGCGAACTTTCCAAGCAAGACGTCATCAAGGCCGTGGCTCCCAACTTGGCGCGAGTCCACACCAAGGGAGCACAGAC
>JABHOU010000256.1 GCA_018695085.1 Opitutia bacterium
CTCAAGGAACATATCCATGGCGAAGAGTGGATGGACGTTAAGAAGTTTCCTGAAATCAAGTTTGTCTTGTCTAAACTCGAGAACGTGCGGAAAGACGGTCTCCACCTTCTCGCCGTGGCCAAGGGAAAGATGACGATTCGTAAAGTGACCAAGGAAATTACTGCCCCAATCAAGCTGACCTTCCTCAAGGGGATGCTCGAAAAACGTAATCGTGTGCCAGGCGATCTTCTCGTGATCCGTTCCAAGTTCGTCGTGAAGCGCGATGATTTCGGCATACGACCCGGAGAAAAGCTCGAAAAAGTGTCCAACGAGATTGAGATTTCTCTAAACGTTGCGGGAGCCGCTCCCACCAAGTAAGCAAGGGGTTATTTTTTACCCAGAGCTTGCTTTATAGCGGCCTTGATTTCAGGGACTTCGCCATAGGGGTCTTCATACTTCCTGCAATAGCTTTCCAGTGCTTTTGTTAGACTTAGCACGACTTTCGAGTACTTTGGTATTTCGTAACAGTTATCCATTTCATCGGGATCCTTTGCCAAGTCGAAGAGCCACGGTTCGTCCATAGCGGAAAAAACAAGCTTATGGTCATCGGCCACGGCGCAAAGCCATGGTTTACCTGCGCTGGTGGAACGAATGAAGGCGATGTCGTTCCATTCCTTCCCCTCTCCGCGAAATAGGGCGGAGGCGTCTCTTCCCTGTTCCTTGCCGGCGGTCTTGACCTCCATCAGGGAGAGTGTCGTGGGGAGGAAGTCGACACAGCTGAGGGCCTCGTTCACAATCGTGCCCGCAGGCACCTTGCCGGGACAGTGGAGCAAGAAGGGAATTCGAGCCGAGCCCTCGTAGGGTACGCCTTTGTTCAGGCGCCCGTGCTCTCCGCAGAGGTCGCCGTGGTCGGAGGTGAATACGATTACCGTACGGTCGAGAATCTTGTTCTTTCTCAAGGATTCCAAGATTCGGCCCACGTTGTCGTCCAAGCATTTAACCATCCCGTAGTATTTCGGCATGATAGATCGTACGGTGTCGGCGGTAAGTCTGGGGCCTTGCCTGCCGCCCCATTTCGGAGTTTGGGCCAAGGTCTTTGTCAGCGATCTGGGAATGGGGACTTTGGCGTCGGCATACATGACGTCATAGGGAGTTCGCACCGTGTTGGGGCCATGCGGGTCGGGATAATTCACCATATAGCAGAAAGGCTTATTTCGGTTGAGGTTCACGAAGTCGATAACCTTGTCCGTAAGCCAGTCGGTGGAGAAACTTTTCTCGTCGGCTCCTGCAACGTCGTAATTGGGTTTTCCGTTACGGCGAGCTGCCACCCGTGGACCGTTCTCAGTGTCCTCGAACTTTTTCCAGTGTCCGCGGTTGAACATGAAACGGTTGTCCTCCCAGCCGAATTTACGCTTGGGTCCCCACTGCGGTTTGCCGTTTCCATCTAGATGCCACTTGCCTGCGTAACCAGTGGCGTATCCTTTCCGCCGTAGGATTTCGGCGAAGGTCACGATCTTGTCATCGAGTCGAATGTTGTTGTTGGTTACCGGAGTGTGTTGTGGATAGCGACCACTCATGAGGGCGCCTCGGGAAGGAGAGCAGACGGGGGTGGTTGCATAAAAGCTGGTGCAAATCGCTCCGTTGTTTCCGATCCAGTCGATGTTTGGCGTTCCAACGATTTTCCCGCCATAGCAGCCAAGCGTCTTGAAATGATGCTCGTCGGTCTGAATTACGAGCAAGTTCAGGGAATCATTTTTGCTCGCCCCAAAGGTGGGCAGAGAAAGATTCATGAAAATGAAAAATGGCAACGCGAATGAGGCTAACTGGGATTTCATGATAAAGGTTTTCTGCTCGTTATCGAAGCCATTTCTATTGGCAGTGGCAATACGATTACCATTTATCGAATATATTCACGGGAGGATTCGCGGATCAAGCTGAAGAAGCAAAATGCCAACAAAAGAAAGGGTCCCGGAGATTGCTCTCCAAGCCCTCTTCAAAAAAGTGGGACGGCGTTCGCCGCACGCTCGTTCCCGGATA
>JABHOU010000182.1 GCA_018695085.1 Opitutia bacterium
ACAATGTAGTTCTCTTCCTAATTGACGACTTAGGCTGGAAGGATCTTGGTTGCTATGGAAGCAACTTCTACAAAACCCCGAACATCGACAAGCTCGCCTCACAAGGAGTACGCTTCACGAATGGTTATGCCGCCTGCGCCGTGTGCTCGCCTACTCGAGCAGCTATCCTAACAGGAAAGTACCCGGCTCGCCTAATGCTGACCGAGTGGTTGCCGTCGGGGCGTTGGAACACAAAGGCCAAACTGAGAAGTGGCCGGTTCCTTCGTTCGCTCCCTTTGGAAGAAAAAACCCTCGCTGAAACCCTTCGTGGAAACGGATACCGAACCTGTATCGTGGGCAAGTGGCACCTTGGAGGGGAACCCTTCAACACGGCTCGCCACCATGGCTTCGATGATGCCATTGCCGCTAACGACCACGGAAACCCAGGCAGCTACTTCCACCCCTACAAAGGTCGATGGTCCATCCCCACGACAAAACTAAAAGCAACTTGGCAGGTACTGCCGGGAGGCAAGAACGGTGAATACCTGACCGATCGATTGACCGACGAGGCCGTAACATTCGTCAGAGAAAATCAGCGGAGACCGTTCTTGCTCTACTTCTCCCATTATGCGGTACACACGCCATTGCAGGCCAAGAAGGCAATGGTCGAAAAATACAAATCCGTTCCAAAGGAAAAACGCCAGGGCAACCCAGTTTACGCAGCGATGGTGGAAAGCGTAGACCAAAGCGTGGGACGCGTAATGGAAGAACTGAAGGCGTTAAAACTAGATGAGGATACCCTCGTTATTTTCACTTCCGACAACGGAGGTTTTGCCGGAGCCACCAATCATACCCCACTACGAGGGAACAAAGGATCTTATTACGAGGGAGGCATCCGGGTACCGCTCATCATGCGATGGCCCGGCGTTGCCCAATCCGGCAAAGTGAACAATACCCCCGTCATCAGCATGGATCTTTATCCAACTTGCCTAACCGCAGCAGATTTGCCTATGCACAAAGCCCAACATCGTGACGGCATCGATCTGACTCCAATCCTAAAAGGTGAAGATTATTGGGACCGAAAAGCTCTTTATTGGCACTACCCCCACTACAACAGCCATCCATCCGCCGTACCGTCCTCCGTGCTCAGAAAAGGAGACTGGAAGCTGATTGAGGCATTCGACCCCAAAAGCATTGAACTCTACAACCTCAAAACCGATTTGGGAGAAACCAAAAACCTCGCGGATGTTGAACAGGAAAAACTGGCGGAGCTTCAAAAAGAAATGAACGATTGGCGCGAATCAGTAGGAGCGGAGAAAATGGAATCCAATCCGGATTTTCAAAACTGATTTAGGCATTCGGTAACTGCGAAAATTTCGCTCACAGTGTATTTATAGGAAAACATCTGCCACTGATGTCATTTCAGGAAAATTTCCACGAGAATGAAGCCTTGGCTTCCTATGTAGAGGGCCTCAAGTCTCACGACATTGCAATCATAGGCGAATCCCTTTCTGAAAACGTAAAGTTCGTCACTTCCGTAAAGACCATGACCAAACCCGCAATACTAGAGTTCCTGACTGCCTTGTATGCGGGGTTCCCCGATTGGAATTACGACCATGACGATCCAGTTCGGGAGAACGACGGTTCCTACTCCATTCTCTGGCGGCAGGGTGGGACCCACAATGCCATGCTAGCTTTCCCGGGGTTTGATGCCGTGCCGGCAACGAGAAAAACCGTCGTCATTCCAGAACAACGTTTCTTCTACCGAATCGGTTCGGAAGGTCTTACGGAAATTCGGCCTGACCCCATACCCGGTGGAGCTCCCCGTGGCATCTTTGAGCAAATTGGCGTGGAACAACCGCCACTTTAGGCGCGATCTGGAATTGCATGGATAAGGGGGTTGCGATACCTTCGTCCCCTATGCCGAAACGCCTGAAAGGATTAATTGGTCTGCTGACATTCCTGCCGCTTGTGCTGAATGCCCAAGAGTTCATTTCCCTGCCTGAAAAAACGATAAAACCATTCCTCGCCGAAAACTGCTATCGTTGCCATGGCCCGGAAAAACAAAAGGGCAAGCTCCGGTTGGATGAATTGCCTCTGGAGTTATCCAACGATTCCATCGCCGCCCATTGGCAGGACGTACTTGATACGCTCAATGCCGGGGACATGCCCCCAGAGGATGAAGAGCAACCGAGCAAAAAGGAACTGACCGGTTATCTGGCCGAGCTGGCCGACAAGCTCAAGGATGCGAGAAGACAATTTTCGGATCAAGGTCGGGAAGTAGCGATGAGAAGGCTCAACCGACGGGTACGATCTTGATGCCTTGACCCGGCAGTTGATGACCGAAGACATGCGTGCCCTTTCCCTTATCCACAACCTTGTCCAAAGCGAACTTTTCCAAACCAAATGAAAACCTCCACCGCATTCTTCCTCGTTACCCTTGTTACCTTAGTCGCTACTTCTGTTCTGCAGGCCAAGCGCCCCAAGCCACCAGTTAGGCCTTTCGATGCTCCCGGCGCTCCGAAGTTCATCCGTCTGGATGACAAACCGGGAGTCAATCCGCCGGTCGATGCGGTCGGAAACTTCCTGATCGGACCGGACTACCAGCCGGCTCCCGAGCGGAGGATTCCCAAGGATTCACCGAGGGGGGAAATCCGGCAATTCACGATTGATTCGAAAAACACCAAGTTGCTCAACCCCGGGATCGCCCGCAAGGTATTCGGCAAGGTCGATCCGAAGAATCCCAAGACCTTGATCGTCGAGACCCACGAGATCGATTACGTCCGGCAGATCACCGTGTACGTTCCTTCTCAATACAAGAAGGGAAGCCCGGCTCCCTTTATGGTTTGTCACGACGGTCCGAAGGGAAAACCCAACCAGGTGATTCCCAACATGCTGGACAACCTGATCGCCCAAAAGCGCGTTCCGCCGATGATCGTAATCCAGATAGCAAATGGGGGAGGAGATGCTCAAGGGCATGAGCGGGGCAAGGAATACGATACCATGTCCGGCCTTTTCGCCGAGTATATCGAAGCGGAAGTTCTACCCCGGGTGGAAAAAAACTGCGGGGTTAAGCTCACCAAGGATCCCGACGGACGGGCGGTGATGGGAAGCAGTTCGGGCGGTTCCGCCGCTCTCATCATGGCTTGGTACCGGACCGATCTTTACCGTCGGGTCCTAACCACTTCGGGCACCTTCGTGAACCAGCAGTGGCCCTTCGATCCGAAAACTCCGGGCGGCGCTTGGGACTTTCACGACAAACTGATTCAGAACTCTCCGAAGAAACCCATCCGGCTCTTTCTTGCGGTGGGGGATTATGACCTTCTCAACCCAAACGTCATGCGCGACGGTATGCATGACTGGGTGGAAGCCAACCACCGGATGGCCAAGGTTCT
>JABHOU010000288.1 GCA_018695085.1 Opitutia bacterium
CAACCCGGTAACCGTAATTATTTCCGCGACCGTTGTCCTGTTGGATAAGGTGGGGTCTTCCCTTGGCGTTCTTTTTACCAAGCATGGCATCCATCACGTTTAGGCTGTCAAGGCAGGCATCATCGGGTAGTTTGACTCCCAAGTGATGGGCGAGGCTGCCTGCGAAATCAATGGTGCAGACCACTTCGTCGGAGACGCCCGGCTTGATGGTTCCCGGCCAGTAGGTGATGAATGGAGTGCGCGTTCCGCCCTCGAGAACGCTGTACTTCCCACCGCTGTAGGGGCCGGCGGGCTTGTGGTCGCCCATCTTTTCGAGGGCTTCGTCCTTGTACCCGTCGTCCCCAACGGGTCCGTTGTCCGAGCAGAATACGATCATGGTGTCTTTTTCGAGCCCCTCCTTCTTGAGATACTTTACGATTTCTCCAACGCACCAGTCGAGCTGGACGATAACGTCCCCGCGGTAGCTCAACCCGGACTTGTGGCGGAAGCGCTCGTGTGGAATGCGTGGAACGTGCAAATCATGGGAAGCGAAGAAGAGGAAGAATGGGTTGTCCTTGTTTTTCCCAATCCACTCCTTTGATTTTTCAACCCACTTGTCGGCCAAATCCTCGTCCCGGAAGCGGGCGGCATGTCCGCCGGTGTAAAAACCAATCCTGCTAATTCCATTGTGGATGGTGGAGTTGTGCCCATGACTCCAGTCCATTTTCAAGGTATTCCGGTGTGTCACTCCGGTCGGATGATCCGGACTTGGCTTTTTCTTTCCTACCCAAAGGGGGTCCTTGGGGTCGAGGTTGAGCACCCGGTGGTTCTCGACGTAGACCTGAGGGACCCGGTCATTGGTGGTGGGAAGTAAAAAGCTGTAGTCGAATCCGATCTCACGTGGTCCTGGTTTGAGTTCGTCATTCCATAGGGGGCCAACTCCGGGGCTCCCCAGTCCAAGGTGCCATTTCCCGACTACCGCAGTTTTGTACCCTGCTTGCTTGAGCATGTCGGGGAGAGTATAGGTGTTCTCCGGGATGATCAGGGGGGAACTGGGAGGTGCAATCCCGGTATTCTTTCCACGAAAGGCGTAGGTTCCGGTTAGAAAGGAGTAGCGGGTCGGCGTGCAGGTGGAGGCCGAGCAGTAGCCGCTGGTGAACTTCAGACCCTCCTTGGCAAGGCGGTCGATGTGAGGGGTCTTCAGGTTCTTGGGTTTCGCTCCGTAACACCCGACGTCTCCATAGCCCAGATCGTCTGCCATGATAACGATCACGTTGGGTTTCTCGGCCAATGCTCCGAGCGTGAGAAGCATCGGAAAAACGAAAAATGCGGACAAAGTAATTTTATTCATTTGGATATGCGGATGGTGAGGGAAATCAGGGGATTGAGGCTTAATGGTAAGATTTGCTCCCTATCCTTCAAGTGCATTCCCAAAATGTTTCCTGAATGGATTCTGGTCAAGGAGGCACTTGCCCTTTGATAAAAATAGATCGGCTGGTCAGGGCATTTGTTTTTCTATGGCTTGCCTCTGCCGAAATGATTTATTCTTTTGGATCAATTCCATGGCATTTGCTCTGATTCCCCTTTTGATATCCCTTGCTCTTCTGTTTTGGTGGAGAGCGGTCATCCTGTTCAAGCGGACGGTTGAGGATGTTCCGACCTCCAAGGTCAAGGGGGTCTTTTACGGATTGAACGAGGTCAAGGGCTCGGTCAAGTCGGATTCCCCGTTGCAGACTTACCTGACGGAAGGTCCGAGCGTGTGGTATGAATGGAGCATTTCTGAGCATTGGGAAAAAACGGAGACATACAAGGGTAGCGATGGGAAAACGAGGACACGGACCAAAAGCGGTTGGCGGAAGGTAGATTCAGGGGCAAGTTGCCAATCCTTCTTCCTGATGGATGATACGGGTGTATTGCTCATCGAACCGAGGGGAGCAAATGTTGAAGTTCCAACCACGATGTCTCACAGTTGCAGTCCATCCGATCCTCTGTATTACGGGAAAGGGCCAGTCGGAGCGATTGCACATTCAACCTATCGGAGAAGGTTTTCCGAGCGTTCTCTTACTCCCGGCGATGATATTTATATTCTTGGCCCGGCCAAACTGAGGGAAGACGTCGCTCAGCCCATGATCGCCAAGAGCAAGGATGCCCGATATTATTTCATTTCCACTAAGTCGGAATCCCAGATCATCCGTTCGAAGAGCATTTTGGCATTTTTCTTCCTGCTCTTTTCATTCCTTGTTGCCTTGGCCGTACCTGTCGTCGCGATTTCGGTGGAGACAGGTATAGAACCTCAGGAAGTTTTTGTTCAGTATCCAGAATGGGAGTTTTGTGCCGCATCCATCTTTTTTGCAGTTGCGGGTCTGTTTTACCTTTCCCTCTTGTATAACGGATTGATTCGCGTGTGCAACCGACTCACTCATGCCTTAAGTCTGATTGAAATTCAATTAACGCGGCGCCATGACTTGATTCCCCGCTTGATGGAATGTGTGAAGGGAATTTCGGAATACGAGCGCGAAGTTCAGGAACTGGTGGCTTCGACTCGATCCTCGGCGGTGGGTAGGAAGGAACGTGCTTCTGGGGAGATTGGTGAAGAAATAAGCCAAGGGATCGGATTGGTCGGCGGTTTGTTTGCTCTGACAGAGAGTTACCCGAACTTGGGCGCGGATCAAAACTACAGGTCGTTCATGAAGGAACTTGTCGATACCGAGGATCGGATTGCCTTGGCCCGTGCCTTTTACAATGACAGCTTGCTTGCTCTCCAAGATCGCTTGCTTACCTTCCCCGACGTTTTAATCGCCAAGTGGTTTCGCTTCAAAGCGGGTAGGAAACTTGACCTTCTTCCTGAGCCCGAAATGCCGCAGGATCCGAAAGTTTCTTTGTGAAAAGGCAAGTGAACCGGGTATTCTCAGACTGAAGGAAGCCTATCGGTTCATGATCTGCTCGATCTCATCGGGCTCGATCGGAGTTTTGGCCATGAGGTTTACGGGACCGTCCGCGGTAATGACGATATCGTCCTCCAACCTGACACCAAGTCCTTCTTCGGGTATGTAAATGCCAGGTTCGACG
>JABHOU010000116.1 GCA_018695085.1 Opitutia bacterium
CTGTACGGCGATGACGAAAACCTATATCTGGAATTCTGCCAAAATGGTTGGACAAATGAGTTAGCCGGCGCACTGGCGATGCATCGGCAGGCCCTTCATTCATCTTCTTTCGGCATGACGGATGGGACAAGTTCTTTCAATGCTCCCATGGCGGCGGATATGGAAATGTTTTGCCTCGAGGAAATGGGCTTTTCCCTAGAGCAACTAAAAGCTGTTCAAGAGCCGTTTTTAGAGAACTAAGGGAATGAAACAGCGGAAAAGGATTGGCGCGGAACGAGGGTAAGGGTAGGGCAATCGTTTTTTATTTCTTATAGTTCCACCTCATGCCACCTTCGCCATCAAGTCCATGGGAAGCCCTTAGGGCAGGATTTCGCAGAGCCTGCGTCAGGCGTTTAGTAGGTGACGAGGAAGGCGCGATAGCTGTGCTAAGGGATGAAATCCCCGGACTAGTGGTGGGTTGGGCCAAAACCTCGTCTCTCGAAGCACCCGAAAAGAAGGCCAAGCTCAAAGAGGTTTTTGACGATGAGTCCGGGCGCGCCGACGAATTGGCGGTAGCCTTTGACCTTTTTGCGGCGAGATTCGAGACCAAAGTCGCCGATCACGTATCCCAAGAAGTAAAAAAAGCTAGGGCAGAACTGGTTGCGGTATCTAATAAAATTGAGGAAGCGCTCGCGAATTTCTCCCGGAGAATCGATGCTCTCCCAACCGAAGTTCAGATCACGCACACCGTTCCCGTGCTCGAATCGCCCCTAATAGAAGAAGGGACGACAACGCAAGAACTCGAAACTCCAACGCTGGATCCGGATCCGGATCTTGACGCTGAGGATGAATCCGTACCGGAAGTAACTCCCGAGCCTGAAACCAAGCCTTCCGAACCCGAGTCCCAAGATGACCCGGAATCTGAACCGGTGGCGGAAATCCCGCTCACGCCCGGCCTGGAACCTGAACTGGATGCTGAACCTGAACCAGAGTCTGTCCCAACGGAAAACCCGAAAAAGGAGCCGAAGCCAGAACCTGAACCCGATTCTAAAACTGAGGCTATCGCTGAAACCCAGCCTGTAACTCCGCGAGGTATTCGTTTCGACGACATCGAGGGAATGATTGACGATTTGCTTGCTCAAGAAGAGTAAAGCAATGAAAGGCAGGCAAAAGTTATTCACGTCCTCAAGTTTTCGTTGCCAAGAACTTTTGTTTCGCAAGCCTATCAACATCCCAATGTTTCAAAAGTTAGCGAAAAATGGCTCAACAAATGACGATGGATGTAATATGTCCAACAACTGAGGAGAAAACCGTGCCCAAGACTAAATCCACTTCCACACCCAAAACCGCAAAAGACAAAAAGAAAAAGAAAATGTCTCTCGGTCTCGATCTGGGGACTCTTTTTTCCTGTTACGTCAACAAACTTCCCAAGCCTGATTCGGATGATTCGTGCGGAACGATCATTCCCTCGGTGGTCGGTTATGCGGAGGAGGGGATACTCTCCGGAATCCTTCCGGGTAACAATTCCACCCTTTTCGGAGATGACGCATTGGCCAACGAATTACATCTTCGACTCGCTCATCCTCTCTCTGACGGGGTTGTCAGCGATGTTGATTCCGCAAATCTTTTTTTAAAGCACATCCGCTCTCAGGTTGACCCCGAAGGTAGTTCGGAAGTGCTCGTGGTAATCGGAGTGCCGGCTGTTGCGGATTCATCGGCCAAAGACAATTTGAAAAAGGCTGCCAAGGGGGCATTCGACGGGGTGCTTTTTATCCCTGAACCCTTTTTGGCAGCTCTTGGGCACCGAGACGAAAGTCGTTTGGACGATCTCGACTATCAGGATCCCGTAGCAAATTCTCTTTTTATCGACGTGGGTGCAGGTACAACTGACTTTTGTATCGTACAGGGATATTTCCCAAAACCCGAAGATCAGTTAAGCATTCCTTTCGCCGGTAACGAGATAGATGCTATCTTGGACAAGTCGATTCGAGAAGCATACCCCGAAGTAGATTTACCACTTTCGATGATTCGCAAGTTCAAGGAGGAATTCTCCTATGTCGGGGAAATTGAGTCCGGAGCCCGGGTGAAGGTTCCCGTGGAAGGTAAGCCACGCAAAATCGAGATCGGAAAATCGGTGGGCGAGGCTTGCAACGAGCTATTGAGAGAAACTTTGGAGTCTACTAGGAAAATCATAGCCAGTGCTTCCTCACAGTCCGTATTTTCGCTCTTGCAGAATATTATCCTAACAGGCGGGGGGAGTAGAATCCGCAACTTTGCCCAAGAGTTGCAAAAACTACTGCTAGAGGACGGCTATGAAAATCCCTTGGTCACTGTGGCAGCTCGTGAAAGCAAACCTTTCGTTGCTCTTGGGGCTATGAAGGTAGCCCAAGCAGCCCGTGACGATCAATGGATTCGGCCCTAGCTGAGCTAACGAATTCGCCCATGAATCGGCGAATTCCAATTCCTTTAGATTATACCTTTTAAGGTATTGCCAACCCTTTCGAGGGTTTGTTCAAGTTCGACGAGTAGATGTTCGGTTTCCTTCTCGCTTTTTTCGCCGAATAGAATGGTCCATCCTGATACATCCGTCCAGCTGTCGCGTGGTATGGGTTTACTCCGTTCGATACCGGGGATTCCTGCCGACTGAACCAAGATGTCTCCAAGTTGAGCGGCTGCGGCAAGCTCTGGGTGGTGCGGAGCTGATTTCGGGTCGTTATGCCATTGAGCGGTTTCGACGATCTCGCGAGCGATATGGTGATTCCAGAGGTAGAAAGCACCCATCTTTGCATGATCCCATCCTAGGAGTGCACGTTCAGAATCACAGAATTCCGCCACATCCTTGTAAGATCGCTCGTAAATTCGGCTGAACTCGTCGGGAAATGTTACGGCCATTATGATTTTCCCTAGGTTGTGAAGCAAGCCGGCTACGTAATCGCTCTCGTCCTTGCATTGAAAGTCTGCGATAACTAAAATCTCCCGCGTGAGTATAGCAGTGCCGATGCTGTGCTTCCAGAAATCAACCCAATCCAAGCTTTTTGCGGACTTTCCCAAGTCTACGATGTCTTCAATGATCGGTGTAGCGATAATTAGCTCACTAATCCGATTTAATCCTAGAAAAAGCGCCGCCTCCTCGACACCTTTTACCTGTTGCTCATCGGGGCTCCCGAAGAAAATGGAATTAACCAAATCCAGAACTCTTGTA
>JABHOU010000340.1 GCA_018695085.1 Opitutia bacterium
GGCGCTCGAAGGAAGAAACCTTGCCCGTTTTAGGGTTCTTTTTCTTGAACTCAACATCGATTGGAGTGCGCGTGAAGTGCGGTTGAACATTGGCGAGATCCTTGGCTCGATCGGATTCCAATAACCGACCGATGGGCTTCGGCGGCACATTTTCCGCCAATGATTCCGCCTTCTTGTCGAAGCGATAGTCCTGTACGATTTTTCCATCCTCTGTGATGCGGGCGGCCACGTTGCCCGCATTATCAATGCCACCCAAGGCCTTCACTATAAATACAAACGCGACCAGACCCATAAACATGAAGACGATGGTTTGGAAAGTGTTCGCATAGGCCGCACCTCGGGAACCGCCCATAAAGACATAGGCCAGCACAACCACGCACACCGCAAGACCCGTTAGCCAAGGTGGAATCCCACCAAGCCATGCAGGGATGGATGGATCCGTGAAGATTGCCGGGAAAGCGCCTGCGGTGACCGGTTCGATCGTCTTGCCCGCTCCAATAATGCCGATGAGCAAATAAGGAACCACTAGCAAGACAAGAATGGGAAAAAGAAGGTAGCCGAGTCCGTCTGACTCGAAACGAGCTCGGAAGAATTGAATCTGCGTCACATAGCCGTACTTCTTCCCGAATGCCCATAGACGAATGCCTATGATGAAGAACACGGCTGCGTGGACAAGTCCGCTGATGGAAGCCATCAATCCGTAAGTACCAATACCACGCTCAAATGACTTTCCCGTGGAGCCCACGAGAGCAAAGGCTGTCATCGTGGTTCCGAATACGCTCATTAGCAGGAGGAACGGACCGATGCTGTGACTGGCGACGAAATAATCCTTACTAGTGCCTCGAAAAAGGCGACTGCTGTAAAAGCCAAGCGCCAGAAGCAAGCAGAGATAGCAAACAATGACGACCAAAGTGCTCATGAGGAACCCTCTTCCTTCTCGGCAGCCGTGGTTTCGGTCTCGGCGAAGGCCTCGAGATCATGTGGCCAAGCCATTTTTATAGCGAGCCAGCCAAGAGCCGCGCAAGCGAGAGAGAATGCAGCATGAAAAGCCAGCCCGATTGGTAGAAATCCGAAGAGGAGCGTTCCGTCGTCCCACCACCATTTGTCCTGATGAAGGACGAACATGAGCAGGAATAGTCCCCAGACGAGGAGCTTCCCGGAAGAGGATTCCGTAGTGCTCACGGTTATTTCCCGATGGCGTAGAGATGAGTTTGAGTGGCAACGTAGAGCACGCCGTTAGCCACCACAGGAGAACTGTAAACGGGCGCCCCCATGTCAACGGTTTTGACCTTCGGCTTCTTCTTGCCGTGGTCCAGAATGATCAAATCGCCATCCTCGTTGCCAAGGAGGACTTTGCCGTCCACGACCAATGTGGATCCCCAAATCCTACTGAAAGAATCATGCTTCCAGTAGAGCTTGCCGGTGTTGGCGTCGAGACAATGGACGATGCCGGCATACTCTGCTACATAGACAAGGTCATCCGCTACGGATACGGTGGATATTGTGCGACCCACGTCGGTATACTTCCAGACGACCTTGCCTGTTGCTGCATCGATACAGGTAAGGCGCCCCACTCCATCGCCATGTTCAGGGTCCTGCCCAATGGCTGCGTAGACTTTTCCTTCATACAAAACGGGGGTTCCAATTAGTTCCGAAGGGCCAGGAGGAGTAGCGTAGGGAACCTTTTTTCCATTCTTGTCTTTGCGATAGTGGGGCTCGTTGCAGTCCACTTTCCAAATTGGGTTGAAAACATCGAAGCCTTCGGCGTCCTTTTCGGGCTTGGAGGAATAGCCATAACAGAAGCCATCCGTACCGCCCCAGATAAGAACGTCCTTGTCCCCGGCCTTGCCATAGGTGAGAGAAGACCATGCGGCATGCAGGGCATCTTTTCCGGCACCGGATCCATCCTCACCAACTAGTTCACCAGTATTCTTGTCGAGAGCAATCCAGCATGGAGATAATGGGGCGGGAATGTTGGTATGCGACCAATCGACGCCGTTTGAGGTAGCAACGAATAAGAAGTCCCCGACAATAACGGCAGAAGAACTGGTGACGTTGTGGGGAAAAACACCAAGCTCATCACGCATGTCATATTTCCAAATCAAGTCAGCGTCCAATTCTTCCTTAAGCGGGGCTTTTTGACCCTTGGGGTTAACATACTTGGCCTCAGACTTGAAAGGGCCTTCGTTTCCATTCTTCAGACCTTCGACATCGACGCAGACAACCTCGCACTTGTTGGTCACTATGTAAGCTCTATTACCTTCTATTGCGGGAGAAGAACAAATCCCGATGTATTCCCAATCACTCACCTTCCCCGCGCCAAGCTTCGGAATGACGAGTTGCCAGTTCAATTTACCGGTCTTTTCATCAAAGCACATGACAATGCCTCGATCGCCCTTTTTGGTTGGGTCCCGAGGGGATTCGTTGTTCGTGCCGGCATAGACGCGTCCATCTGCCACGGTAACGTTTCCATAAGCCTGAGAGCCGAGCTTGGCGATCCACTTGATGTTTTTAGTCGTCTTCATGTCGACGACCTCATCCTCGTCCATACGCCCCGGATCGAAGTCCAAGTTTATCCCTTTTTCGAAGGAGACCATGTTGCGGGAGCCGTTACCTCCCCAAATGGGCCAATCCGCAGCAAACGTCGTTTTCGCAACGAGAAGAAAAGCAAGAAGGCAGGTGGAAAAAGCTCTGACTGAAATAATTGTTAAAAAATTCATATTGGTTGCGTCCTAGTTGTTGGAGGTGACGGAAATGTTATCTATGTAAACCTTTTTTAAGCTCTGGGGCGAAAGAGCATAAATGCCCGGCGAACCCTGCTTGTGAGCGTTTGCGTGGGGTGCTTCTATCGTCCAAGCCTCTGGCTCATCGGCTCCCTTCTCCCAGGCCTTTGCCCTGACCACCCCGGTGCCATCGGTTGCAATGTCCACACGGGTCTTCAAGTGATACCAAGTATTGGTTTTAATACTAAAGGGAACGGAAACCTTGAACCTATCATAATTAGAAAAAACTTCGAGCTTTTGCCAATTGCCGACCAAGGCAACGATATAGCGTTGGTTAACCAGACCTATGGTGGACTTGATGCGTCGATTACCATCAGTCATGACATCCGCCTCGACAGTGTAATTACTCATGTCCTTGTGACCGACAAAGTTCATGGCTCTTTGAAAGAGTACCTTGTCCAGAGTATTGCCGGCTATTTTATTGCCGTCGTTTTCCTGAATTTGCCATCGCATCCGAGCTCCAAGCCAAGGCAGGGGAGGATAAGAAAAGGGGATGTCGTCGGAAGATGTTTGGCTTAAAACAAAAGAGTCCTCAAAATTTTCAGCATAAGGAAGGTCCTGCAGTATTCGACCTCGAGCCACTCCAAACACTTTGCCGTCCGTCACTCTCAAGGCTCCTGCCGAAAGCTTGGCATCGGAGGCTGCCAATAGAACACCGTCGCTGGAAATTTCCGCGTCTACCTTAACCTTCACTTTCGCTGTTGGCGGAATCCACTTTTCCCAAGTGAGCCCCTCAGATAATTCGGCGATGCGTCGGCCGGTTTTGTCGAGGGAAAAAACCTTAAATTTTTGCGAGGTACCTGACTTTACGGCGAATTCCGCAGGAACGACCTGCAAGGCAACGGGGTCACCCGTACCCTTTGCCTGAGCAACGGCTGTTGCCGAAAAATCAGGTGCCGGTGTTCTGGAGCCAAAGCAATAAAGACGCTTCTTCGACTGGACAAAAAGGCGACCGTGTGATGCCGACGGCGCCGCAAGGCATGCACCATCGAGCTCAACCTCATCGAGAATTTCACCGGAATCACCCTTGTCCTTCACAA
>JABHOU010000329.1 GCA_018695085.1 Opitutia bacterium
ATTTCGAAGGTTTTGTCGTGCGAACCGTATTCTTCCGCCTTTTGCGCCATGAGCCCGACGTTGGGAACGGTGCCCATGGTCGTGGGATCGAAAGCGCCGTGTTCCTTGCAGAAGTCGATGGTAGCGGCGTAGACGCCGGCGTAGGAGCTGTCGGGAATCACGGTCTTGGCGTCTTGCGGGTTGCCCTCGGCGTTCCACATTTGTCCGGAGGTGCGAATCATCGCGGGCATGGATGCGTCGATAATGACGTCGGAAGGGACGTGGAGGTTTGTGATGCCGTTGTCGGAATTGACCATGGCGACGTCGGGGCCGTTTTCATAGCAATCCCATATGGTCGCCTCGATCTCCGCCTTTTCGTCCGCTGGAAGAGACTCGATCTTGGCCAAGAGGTCGCCGAAGCCGTTTTTCACGTTCACGTCGAGCTCGGCGATTGCATCGGCGTGCTGGTCGAACACCGGACGAAAGAACGCCTCTACGCCGTGCCCGAAGATGATGGGGTCGGACACCTTCATCATGGTCGCCTTCATGTGAAGGGAAAAGAGAACGCCCTGCTCCTTGGCGTCGACCACTTGTTCCTGCAAAAAGGAAACGAGAGCTTTCCTGCTCATGAAGGTGGCGTCGAATATTTCGCCCGCCTGAAGTGGCACGGACTCCTTGAGCACGGTCTCGGCCCCGTCCGCGGCGATGAAGACGATCTTGGCCTCGGTGGGATTCTCGATCGTGACCGACTTCTCGTTGGAACGAAAGTCACCGGAAGACATGGAAGAAACATGCGTCTTGGAATGAGCCGACCATGCGCCCATGGAATGGGGATTGGCCTTGGCGTAATTCTTCACCGCCTTGGGCGCCCGACGGTCGGAATTGCCTTCTCGGAGCACGGGGTTTACCGCCGAACCCTTGATCTTGGCGTAGCGATCCTCCGCGTCCCCATAATCGGGAACGGCGTATCCGGCCGCTTGCAATTCAGCGATGGCCGCCTTCATTTGAGGAACCGATGCGGAAATATTGGGAAGCTTTATGATGTTCGCTTCGGGCGTCTTTGCCAATTCACCCAGCTCCGCGAGGGCGTCCCCCACCCGTTGCTCCTCGGTCAAATTTTCGGGAAAGTTGGCGAGGATGCGACCGGCGAGAGAAATATCTCGCGTCTCGACGTTCACGCCGGCGGTCTTGGAAAAGGCCTGAACGACGGGCAGAAAGGAATAGGTGGCGAGAGCGGGAGCCTCGTCCGTCTTGGTGTAGATGATGGTCGGTGATGACATGGTTGATTAAGCGATTGGAGGGGGATTCCTTTAGAGTACGCAAGTGATTTGGACAAGTGATTTAACCTACTTCAGGTTTATTTCGGGCCATTCATCTGCAGGAAACTCATAAAAAGACTCTCGGATGATATTCTCGTAGGACAAGGCTATTCGGCTTGTCTGATCAAGCTCCTTCAATACGATTTATGGTTCGCCGATGTCCAGGCAAGTAAAACCGCAGATAAAAAGAATATGTATAAATCCTCCCTAAAATTCGTCCTCGCTATCCTTATGCTCATACCCCACTTCGGTTGGGCCAAGACAAAGATTGTCCTGATCTCGGGTCGCGACAGCCACGGCTCAAGCGCCCACAACTGGGGAGACGGAGTGGACCTCCTTTCCAATGCCCTGACCAAGGAATCCGGGCTCGCCATAGAAACGGCCATTTACAAGGGAGGATGGCCGAAAGACCCTGCTATATTTAAGGGAGCCGCCACCGTGGTAGTTCTCTCGGACGGCGGAGGCAGGCACCCGATCAACAAGCACCTCAAGGAATTCGACGCCTTGGCTGAGAAGGGAGTGGGCTTGGTTTGCGTTCATTACGCGGTGGAAGTTCCCAAGGGAGCCCCTGGCAATATGTTCGTCAAGTGGATCGGCGGATACTTCGAAACCTTCTGGTCGGTCAACCCGCACTGGACGGCCGAGTTCAAGTCAATCCCCAAGCACCCTGTCGCCAATGGGGTCAAGCCGTTCACCCTGCGTGACGAATGGTACTATCACATGCGCTTTCGCGAAGGGATGAAGGGAGTCACCCCCATCCTAAGCGCCTTGCCCCCGGCGGACACCCTCAAGCGCGGTGACGGCCCCCACAGCAACAACCCGGCGGTTCGGAAAGCAGTTCTCGAACGGAAGGAAAAGCAGCACGTCGCCTGGGCATCGGAAAGAGAGAACGGGCAACGGGGATTCGGAACGACGGGGGCTCACCATCACAAATCCTGGGATCAAGATGATTTCCGCACCTGCGTACTCAACGCAATCGTCTGGACTGCCAAGCTCGAGGTTCCCAAAGGCGGAGTGAAATCACTCTCCAACCCAACGAGCAGGGTCGGCGGCAAGAAAAGCGCATCAGCCGGTCCAAAGACTAAACCGCTCGACGCCAAGGACGCTCTCTTTGCCACAAAAGTCATTACTACCAAAACCAAAGGACACGCCGGTGAGATCAAGGCTGACGTAAAGGGTGCCAAGGATCTTTATTTGGTCATGGCGGACGGTGGGGACGGGCACTCCTGCGACTGGGCGGCTTGGGTGGAACCCCGTCTGATCGATGCAAAGGGCAAAGAGACCAAATTGACCGAGATCAAGTGGAAGTCGGCAAGCACGGGCTGGGGAAGTGTAAGGATCAACAAGAACTGCGAAGGCAAACCTCTGAAAATAAACGGCAAGCCAGTTGCCTACGGTATTGGTGCCCATGCCAACAGCGTGATTCACTACCAACTGCCCAAGGGACACAAATTTGAAAAATTTCTCGCCAGCGGCGGATTGGACGAGGGCGGAAGCAGGCAGCAGGGAGGTACCAAGACCAGCGTGCAATTTTTGGTATTCGACAAGCCAGCGCATCTCGGAAGTATCTCCAAGGCCGCGGCCAAGGATCGTGGGCTAGCCCCAAGCATAGATCATTACCCGCCGGACCAACTCGTTATGGCCGAACAAGGGCTGGAGGTCACGCTTTGGGCAAAGTCTCCGCTCTTTTACAACCCGACGAACATGGACATTGACTACAAGGGGCGCATCTGGGTGGCGGAGGGACGAAATTACAGAGGCAGAAGAACCGAAACCGACGGCGACCGAATCGTAGTGGTCGAGGACAAGGACGGAGACGGAGTAGCCGAGAGTTCCCACGTCTTCGTACAGGAAAAGAGTTTCCTCTCACCCCTTGGCGTAGCCGTGGTCGACAACCGTATCATCGTTTCCCAGCCACCCGATTTGATCGTGTACACCGACGTCAACCGAAACGCCGTATTCGACGAGGGTGTGGACAAGCGCGAAGTCTTGCTGACGGGATTCGACGGAAACAACCATGACCATAGCTTGCACTCGGTAACGGTCGGCCCGAATGGACAGTACTATTTCAACCATGGAAACAAAGGGTCGAAAGTCACCGACAAGGAAGGCTGGCAACTGAACGCAGGCAGTTTTTACTCATCGAGAAACGTATCGGGATTACCCAGTGGGGACGGACAAGTATATGTCGGCGGAGTCGCCTTGCGTGTGAACCGGGACGGCACGGGCTTGCGCCCGATCGGGCACAACTTCCGCAATTCGTACGAACAGGCAGTCAGTTCTTTCGGGGACGTATTCCAGAACGACAACGATGATCCCCCGGCCAGTCGCACGGCTTGGCTGATGGAATACGGAAACATGGGATTCGCCTCGCGCAACGGAAAGCGCAACTGGCGGGCCGACATTATGCCCGGACAAACCACGCAAGTGGGCGAATGGAGGCAGGAAGATCCGGGAACGGTACCGGCAGGTGACGTGTACGGCGGAGGTTCGCCGACGGGAATCGCGTTTTACGAGAACGGGATTATGGAAGACAGGTTCGGGGGATACGTGATCAGTTGCGAACCCGCCCGCAATACCTTGTTCGGATACCACCCGAAACCTGAGGGCGCCGGCATCACCCTGCCCGAGCGCGATATTTTCATCACCAGCAACCCGAAGAAAAATTTTGCAGGTGCCGACTTCAGGAATGCCGGCGGACAAATCGGTTACATAACGTTGTTCCGCCCGAGCGACGTCACGGTCGGCCCGGACGGAGCCGTTTACGTCGCCGACTGGTTTGATGCCAGAGTCGGCGGACACAGCACGCGAGACGTCGGTCAGACCGGCGCGATTTATCGGATCGCGCCCAAAGGGGCCAAGCTTTCCATCCCCAAGTTCGACCTCTCCACCACAAGCGGACAAATTGCCGCCCTTCGGAACCCTTCACCAAACGTGCGCGAGCTCGGCCGAGCCCCTCTAGAGGCGGCGGGCGCAAAATCAATTCCCGCAGTCAAGAAATTGCTCGATGATCCGAATCGCTTCATTCAGGCCCGGGCTACTTGGTTGCTGGCAAAACTCGGACCGGAAGGCATCTCCATAGTCGAGTCACGACTCAAGCATAAGGATCCGCAAGCTCGCCTTTGCGCATTCCGGGCTCTCCGGCATGAAAGACACCGGATTCTGGAACATGCGGCGAAACTGGCCGGTGACACCTCGCCCTTGGTACGCAGGGAAGTGGCCTTGGCCCTCCGTTACGTTCCCTTCGAAAAATCTCGCGACCTGCTTCTCGAAATTGCAGATGGTTACGACGGGAAGGACCGTTACTACGTGGAAGCTTTCGGCATAGGCTGTACCGACAAGGAGGAAAAGGTATACGCCACCTTGCGCGAAAAGCGCTCGGGTAAGAAATTCGACCCGAAATATGCCGGATTGGTCTGGCGATTGCACCCGGTAAGCGCGGTGAACGAGCTAAAGGAATGGGCGATGGACAAGGATAGGGATGATGCGTTCAGACGCTCCATGCTCTTTGCCATCAGCTTGATCGAGGCCCCGCAGGCAGCCACCGCGATGGTGGAAATCGCAAAAAACGCAGGAGGCGAAACCGCCAAGCTCGCTTCCATATTCATCGACAAGCGCGACCAAGGGATTTGGAACGCCTACAAGGCAAAGGATCAACTCTCGGGGAAACCCGCCGGACCGACCGTTTACGTCGACAGGCTCGCCCCATTGGAGTTTGGCCCCGAGACCAAGTTGCCCAAGGCCTCCGAAATCCTTTCCCTCAAGGGAGACGCCAAGAATGGAAAGGCATTGATCGGACGATGCTATGTTTGCCACAAGATCGGATCCGCCGGGGTCGAGTTCGGACCGGCTCTAGCCGGCTGGGGAAGCGGGCAGACGCGCGAAATCATCCTCAAGTCGATACTCGATCCATCGGCCGAACTTTCCCACGGGTTCGAGGGTACGGAACTCATCGTGAAAGGAGACAAGAAAATCCAAGGGTTCGTGCAAGCCGAAGGCGACCCTCTGGTCGTTCGTGTTTTTGGCGGACAGGATCTCGTAATCGCGAAAGCGGACGTCAAGTCCCGCAAGCAAGTGAAGACCTCGTTCATGGCACCCGCCAGTCGGTTGGGACTCGATGCCCAGCAATTGCGCGACGTCGTGGAGTACCTGAAATTGAACTGATCCCCCTTCGGGCGATTCGTTCATATAATGGAATGACTCAATCCGGTTTCCATTTGGAAA
>JABHOU010000113.1 GCA_018695085.1 Opitutia bacterium
CATCGAGATCGAGCCATGTGATTTCCAAATCAAGCGAGTGAGCGTCGCTACCGATCGTTAGTTGCTTGGCAGTCTCGCAAGCGAGGGAGAAGGCGGGCTGGTCAAGAAGAGAGGAGGAACCGGATTTCAACAAAGGACCAAGCTTGATGAAATCGACGTGCAAGGCCGAATCGGCACTCTTGAGTTTGGCGGGTACGGCAAAAGGAGCAAGGGTCGCATTCGTATCCGACGGGGGAGCCAGGGCAAAGAGATGACCACCGGATGGACTGGGGAAGGTTTGTCTTGCAGTTCCTGCGGAGTCGAGCAACCGGGCGAACTGCAGAACCCATGAAGCGGTTGCGTTACTCTGGCCCTTCGCCTCGGTTCGCAAATGTCCCATGAGGAAGTTCGCAAAGGGTTGGAGAAGATTATCTAAACCAGTAGCCCCGAAGGCGGCGGCGGATTTCCTGGGTATGAGTCCCCATTGCAAGTTTCCCGAAGGAGCGAATGGTTCAGCTTCGGAGTTCAAGTGCCGAACGGATGCGGAGAGAGCACCGGGAGTGGAACCTAAATCAACGACGAGGCTAGACTGAGAGAGGTACAATCCCGCCGATGAAAAGTTCTCCATAAAGGAACTAAGCCTTTGGTGTGATGCAGAAACGGTTTGTCCAGCAAGGATGCTTTGGGCATTAGCGGTCGACTCAGGTGATTCGCCTGGGACGGCGATGCGACGGTCTCCGGTGGTTACGACTGTGAATCCAGATATGGAGATGTTTTCGTCATCTGGATTTGCCGCGGATCCCAAAACATAGGTTTGGTTGTTTTTTAAGAAAACATAAACTGGTTCCGCGGATGAAAATACCGAGATCAGTGAAGGGGACGGAATCGCAAGATTTCCTTCAAAGCCCTTCACTACCCAAGCAGTCAACTTGGCAAGAGCACCAGTGTTCATTTCTCCTTGTCGAAGAGCGAGTATAAGTGCGGATTCCAGAGGAGGACCGAACCATGTTTGGCTGGCAGTCCCGTTAACTTCAGTATTAGTCGAACCTGTTGCGTTTGCATCTCCGGGAGCGGAGGACGGGGAAGATGCCGGATTATCCGAGCAACCGACTAAGTTGAGTAGAAAAATAAATCCTAGAATAATTAGGTGTGTTTTTTTCATTGTATGTGAATCTCTAAACTTAGAATTCCCATAAACAGCCTCCGCCACAAATAAAAAATTCCAATTGCGTAAAGAGAATGTGAAAAGATCTGTCTTTTCTCGAGCAATTACACGCTCGACGAAAGCCGTGAGGATGGCGATGCCTTACCAGTGTGGGATTTTTTCCACAAACAGTAAGTGACGACTTGCATTGCACGAGAATAGGCACTAAGAAAAATAAGTAGTGGTGGATTTGTCAGTGGATTACAAAAGCGGTTCTGAATTCTTGGCTCCGTTTCCGGATGTGGTGAGGTCGTGTGAGGACGAACTCAGTGATCGCGGGTTTTCTTGTCGCGTGCGGGTCGTGCACGGGGGAGTCTGTATAACCCCTCTTTCCAGTTCCCCAAGTAATCTATCGTTTCTGAAAGATTTCCCAGTACGGGAACTGGACTTGAGCGTATGCCGGATGAGAGAAATCTCCTCTTTGGAAAACCTGCAATTGAATGGGTTGTCTCTGGCGGGGAGCATGGTGTCCGATCTGTCTCCGTTAAGGGGGATGCCTTTGGAATGGATAGACCTTTCGCGTACCTCTATTTCCGACCTTACTCCGCTAAGAGGATCTTCTCTCCAGCGGTTAGTTCTTAAAAGGACGCCCGTTAAAGACCTTGCGGCACTGGCTGAAAGTCCGATCACCGAACTCGACTTGGGCTTCTCGAAAATAACGAACCTGCGCACGCTTTCCCAACTACCATTAACCCGCCTGATTTTACTAAGAACGGAAGTGGACGACCTCTCCCCCTTGCGGCACCTTGCTTTGGAAGAACTTGATTTGAGTGGTACAAACATGACGAATGTTCGCCCCCTGCGCGGCATGCCTTTACGCATCCTCCAGTGTAGAGCTACTCTCATTTCCGATCTCTCGCCATTGAAAGGGATGCCCTTACAGGTTATCAGGCTTTCGGGGTCAGCAGTGACCGACCTTTCGCCCATCGCCGAAAGTCCCGTCGAGGAAATAGCTCTCACAGGTCTTGCCCTTGAAAACCTTGAATCACTGTCTCGGATGCCCTTGCGTCGTATCACCTTAACGGCAAAAGACTACACGCTTGATCAACTTGATATTCTTTCCGGTCTGCCAGAGTTAGAATTCTTAGGGGAAGTGGGAGATCCAGACGATCAAACCCCGGAGATTTTTTTGAAGCGAGTCGCTGCAAGTGACTGCGAGACATCCTAAACCAAATCAGTAAATCCATGTCAAAAGCTAGAAAAAGTGATCCATTCATAGAAATTAAACTTTTCATAGAAGCGAGTACGGCTTATGTGATTTACCCCGACCAAGCATGAACTTCTTCACCTTGACGATTGGAGCAGCCGCATTATTCATCGCGGGTTGCGCGGCTTACTTTAGCGTAAGGGGAATAGCCCTGACATTCGGTTCCGTGAGTGCTTTCACCGTACCTATAATCATCATGGCCTCGAGCTTGGAGTTCGGCAAACTGGTAGCCGCCTCCTTTCTTTATCGCCACTGGAAAACCTGTAACAAAACCTTGCGCCTTTATCTTCTTATCGCGGTCGGAGTTCTCGTCTGCATAACCTCCGCAGGGATTTATGGCTACTTAACCCAAGCCTTTGACGAAACTCTC
>JABHOU010000112.1 GCA_018695085.1 Opitutia bacterium
TTCGCCCGTGGCGACGAACGGAAAGATTTATCTTTCAGGCGAAGATGGACTCGTGTTCGAAATGAAGGCGGGAAACGAGCCGGCATTAATTGCTGTTCACGAAATGGGGGAACCGTTAATGGCTTCTCCGGCTCTTTCGGAAGGCGTGATGTACCTGCGAGGACAGAAGCATTTGTTTGCAGTGGGAAAGCATAAGTAGAAAACGGGAATTGCTCTTTTTTAGTGGTTCTCGATTGCGAAACAATACATTGCCGGCATTTTCTCTAGCGAATGCTTAGATGGCGCCCAAGATTTTCGCGAACTCCGATATTTGCACTGCTTGCAACGATTTCTTGTGCAGGCGTCTCGCTTCAGGGCATGGATGGATTACGGATACTTAAGGAAAATTGCTTTCGGTGCCATGGGGAGGACAAGCGAAAGGGCGGATTGGTACTGACCTCTCGTGAAATGGCGCTCAAAGGCGGCGACGAGGGCAAGGTGATCGACCTCGAAAAACCCGAGGAAAGCCGAATTTTGAAACTTGTTCTGGAAAATGCCGACCCACACATGCCGCCGAAGAAGCAATTAACGGCAAAAGAAATCCAACAAGTTACCGAGTGGCTATCCACCGGAGCAAAATGGGACGCGGAAATATTGGCGGAATTACCGGAGAGGAAAGTGGGAAAGTGGCGGGAGTTGCCGAAGGGCTTTCTTCCGGTGGGAGCGTTGGCTACTTCGCCGGACGGGACGAGATTGGCGGTGGGTCGAGGCAAAGCCGTCGAACTGTTCGACTTATCGGAAAAGGATACCAACGGCTCGGGAGTATGGAAAGGACATCAAGATGAGGTACGTTCCTTGGCATGGAACCCTACGGGCAAGCTTTTGGCTTCCGGTGGATTTGGCCGAGTTCTCGTGCGGGAGACAAAGCACGGCAAGCTGATTCAAAAACTTGACGACGGTTTGTCGGGCAGAATCACAGGACTGACCTTTGCGGGGAAGAACGGCGAATGGATGGTTGTCGCGGACGGCGAACCTACGGTGTCGGGTCGCTTGGTGATTTTCAATACAAAGACTTGGGAGCGAACCAAGACGATTCGAGCTCATGGCGATTCCATTTACGGCCTTACCACTAGCCCCGACGGAAAACTGGTGGCAACTGCAAGCGCGGACAAGTTGGCGAAACTATGGAAGAGTGGGTCGTGGAAGTCCAAAGGAAGCTTGGAAGGCCACACCGAGTACGTAATGGCGACGGCTTTCTCTCCGGATGGAGAACGTATTGCAACGGCGGGAGCGGATGCCTTCATCAAGGCTTGGAAGGTGAAGACGCTCAAGGAGTTCAGCACCTTTTCCGGGAGACAAGCAAAGTTGCCAAAAACGGATTTGTTATGGAAACTGAATCCCACGAAGGAAAAGCCTGAGAAAGACGATGATTGGATCGTCACCGTGGGAGCGGATGGAACACCGAGAGTGTTCACTGATTTGATCGAGCATGAGGGAGCCCAAACCTCGACCGGAGCCAAGGAACGGGCGTGGACGAATAACGAATTCGGGCTTACTGCAGTAGCTTTTTCGGAATCGAACAAACAAGTGATCACCGGCGACGTAAAAGGCGTGATCACCGTTTGGGATAAAAACGGAAAAAGCCTCAGGCGGTTGGAACCTGAACCAACGGACAACAATGCGACCGCCGAAGGTGGCTTGATTAGCTTCCGTAACGACGTCTTGCCTATTCTTTCTCGTTCCGGATGCGCGGGGGGCAGTTGTCATGCAAAAGCTGGCGGCCGAAATGGTTTTCAGCTTTCGATTTTCTCTTTTGACCCCAAGAGCGACCATCGTGAAATCGTGTGGGACTCCGGAAGTCGAAGAGTAATGCCGGCGGCTCCGGAGGAAAGCCTGTTGCTGCGGAAACCGACGCAGGCAATCGATCACGAAGGAGGAAAGCGTTTCGAGAAGAACTCCGCATTCTACAAAGTTCTACGGGACTGGATTGCACAAGGGACCCCCTACTCCGTCCCAGGGGAACCCGAGCTCGATTCAATCGCAGTAACTCCGCCTACGGGGCGTTACAAAAAGGGGCAGAAGGTTCGACTTAAAGTAACCGCTCGCTACTCCGACGAATCTGAACGAAGCGTCACCCACCTCGCCGAGTACCACTCGAACGATGAAGGGATGGCGATGGTCAACGAGGATGGTGTCGTCACCTTGGGCCAACAATCGGGAGAAGGGGTGGTCATGGTTCGCTATCTGGACGAAGTGGCCATTGTCCGCCTTACGATTCCCGTAGACAAACTGCTTCCGAAAAATGCATACGACGGATTGACGATCGGTAACGAAATCGACCGTCTCGTTTATTCAAGGCACAAGGAAATGGGTTTGCTCGTTTCCGAAATCTGTACCGACTCCGAGTTCATTCGGCGGGCCTCGATCGACACGGTGGGCAAGCTGCCGAAGGGTAAGGCAGTCCGCAAATTTCTAGCCGACAAGTCTCCCGACAAACGCAAAAGGCTTGTCGATTCGTTGTTAGCCGATTCCGACTGGGCCGACTACTGGGCGATCAAGTTCGCGGATCTGCTTCGCCCGAACATACAACGTGTCGGTGTCAAGCCCGTCTACCTCATGGATCGTTGGATTCGCAGGCGCTTTCGAGAAAACGTTTCCTACGACGACTTTGTTGAAGAATTGTTGACGGCCCAAGGCAGTAGCCATGAGTACGGCCCCATCGCTTTCTATCGCCACAAGCGAGAACCTGCCGATGCGGGAGCATTCGTAAGTCGCATCTTTTTAGGGGTTCGATTGGAGTGTGCGAAATGCCATCACCATCCGAACGAAAAATGGAGCCAAGACGATTACTACCAAATGGCGGCTTTCTTTGGTTCAATGAAAAGGAAGGGACAAGGTATTTCAGCCCCGATCTCGGGTGAACCCGAGTATTGGTGGTTCCAACCCGGAGGAGAAGTCAAGCACCCTGTAACGGGAGAGAAAATGGTGTGCAAAGCGCCAGACGGTCCGGTTGCCGAAATCCCCGAAAGCCTCGATCCGCGCAAAGCCCTGCTCGACTGGATGCTGGCCCCTGAAAACCCTTTCTTTGCCCAAGCCGCGACAAACCGTATATGGGCGGAATTCTTCGGTTTTGGAATCGTGCATCCGGCGGATGACTTTCGAGCCTCGAACCCTCCCTCCAACGGTCCGCTTCTGGCATGGTTGGCCAAGGATTTCATCGCTCACGATTACGATCTCAAGCACCTCATGCGACGTATACTGAATTCCCGTGTCTATCAGGCATCCTCAATGCCCAACCAGACAAATGCTCGCGACGAACGAAACTACGCAAGGTCTCTACGTCGTCGATATGCCGCCGAGGTCATGGCAGGAGCGGTAGCGCAAGCTACGGGGATCTCGGAAAAGTTCGACGGACTTCCGCCCGACGCCCGAGCAACGACAGTCTGGAACACTAGCGTGGATTCTCTCTTCCTCGATGTTTTCGGCAGGCCCGATGCCAGTGCGGAGGCACCATGCGAACGAGACCCATCCCCCACCATTGTACACTCGCTACACCTAATGAATTCGGAAAAGCTCCAGACCCGCATTTCACATGAGGATGGACGTGCCGCCACACTCGCCAAAAGCGATAAAAAGCCCGAGGAAGTCGTGGAGGAAATTTACCTTGAGTTGTATGCTCGATTCCCGTCCGAGGAAGAACGGGAAATTGCGACAAAATCCTTTGAGGATGAAAACGCCACTAGAAAAACTGCCTCCGAAGACTTAATCTGGGCCTTGATCAACACGCCGGAATTCGTATTGAATCATTAGTGGAAAAAATGAGGAATTTAAAACAAAACTGCGATGGCTTGGGTCGTCGGGATTTCCTTCAAGTCGGAATGGGGGCGCTGGGAGGTCTCGGCCTGACCGATATCCTTCGCCTTCGTGCGGAGGCAAAAGCAGCAGGCAACGGGATAAAAGACGTTCGCTGTATTTTCGTATGGCTCGACGGTGGCCCTAGTCATTACGAAACCTTCGACCCAAAACCTGACGCCCCTGAAGGGATCAAGGGCGAATTCGGGACCGTAAAGACTTCCGTACCCGGTGTTCGCTTCAGCGAGCACATTCCACATTTGGCCAAGGCTTTCGACAAGTACACCGTGGTGCGTTCGATAGCCCACAAGCAAAACAATCACGGAGCGGGAAATCACTACTTGATGACCGGTCGTCCTACCCCCGTGCCTGTCGGTTGCGGCGCTTCCGTCACCTTTCACCCGTCATTTGGCTCCGTGGTGGCAAAGGAACGCGGAATTCGCGAAGGATTACCAAGTTATGTGAGTCTGCTACGCATGTCCCGATCGGGCGGACCTAATTTCCTCGGAGCACCCTACGCCCCATTCGTGATCAAGGATGATCCGAATAAAGAAAATTTCAAGGTCAGGGACGTCAGTATTCCAAAGGGGATTGCCGACGTTCGTTCGAACAATCGTCGATTACTCCGCCAAAAACTCGACCGACTGGAACGAATCCAAGACAAGGCTGCCAACGACCCCGCCGTCAGCATCGATGAATTCTACCAACAGGGCTACCAGCTGGTATACTCCCAAAAGGCTCAAGCCGCATTCGACATTTCGAGTGAACCTGAGAAAACTAGAGAAAAATATGGAAGCAACGACTTTGGGCAACGCCTACTGTTAGCGCGACGCCTCACCGAGGTGGGCGTGCCCTTCGTAACCGTATATTACGGAGGTTGGGACCATCACACTAATATTTTTCCGTCCTTAAAAGACAAAGCCCTGCCCAAACTCGACCAAGGGCTGGCAGCTCTCATGGAAGACCTGCATGATCGTGGTTCCATTGAGAACACACTCGTTATTTGCCTCGGCGAATTCGGGCGCACGCCAAAGGTGAATACCCGAGGAGGTCGTGACCACTGGTCTTTCGCCATGTCCGTGATGATGGGCGGAGCAGGCATTCCCGGAGGGCAAATAGTTGGCGCAACCGACCTCAAGGGTTACTACGCCAACGAAAACGTATATGCACCCGAGGATTTCGCCGCCTCCCTCTATACGAAAATGGGAATAGATCACGCACAAGTTCTCCATACGCCAGTCGGTCGCCCTATCCAACTCATAGACAAGGGACGGCTCATCAAGGAACTGTTCGCTTGATGGTTCGGCGTCTGCGAGCGACTGCTCCGGCACTCCTGCTTGCACTAATCCAACTGCCGGCAACTCCGCCAAAGCTCGATGCACTTTTTCCCTCTGGCGGTCAACGAGGCCAAACCGTGGGAGTCGAAGCCATTGGAAGTTTCGGTACTTGGCCTCCTGAAGTGTGGACGGATCACGATGGACTAAAAATAGAAGCAGAGGAAAAAAAAGGTCTACTTTCCATAAGCATCAAATCGAATGCCCAAATGCATCCGGCAATGATTCGCTTATTCGATGCAAACGGTTCTACCAACACCCGGACTTTCGTAATCTCAAAGCTCAAGGAAGCCAACGAGTCCGAACCAAACGACAATACCGCTCAGGCGCAAGAGGTCAATGCCACCGCCACGGGTATTGTCATGAATGGCATCCTAAAGAAAGGAGACTCCGACTTCTTTAGAATCGCACTTCGAAAAGGCCAAACTTTTGTGGCCGAAATGAACGCATACTCGCTCGGTTCACTCATCGATCCCTTTCTAGTCATGCGAGGGTCCGATGGTCATGAAGTCGCCTTCGCAAGCGATTCTCACAACTTGGATCCGATTTTAAACTATACGGCAAAAATCACAGGAGTTCACTACCTCCAATTATTTGCCGTGGCTCATCCCGCAGCCACGGCCATAGGCTTCTCGGGTTCCGATTCCTCGACCTACCGAATCACCCTAACTTTGGGAGCGTTGAAGAAGAAATCGATTCAAGCGGAACGAGGCGAAGAAAAGCTGAATGATGACAACGGGAGCAGGCGCTTCCAAGCTCCCCTAACGGTCCAAGGTGTTCTATCAGAGAAACTCGAAGTGGATTCCTATGTATTCTCCGCCAAAAAAGGGGAACAATGGCTAGTGAGCGTGGATGCCCATCGGCTGCATCTTCCCACCGATCCCGTACTCGCAGTATATCGAACGAATGGAGTATTACTAAAGGAAGTGGACGACGTAAAGCCCACCAATGACCCCGAATATCTGCTAAAAGTCTCGGCAGACAGCAATTACACTTTGCGTATTCGGGACAGGTTTGGGCGAGGTGGACCGCGCTTCCGTTATCGATTGAGCGTCACAAAACCGAAGCCTGAATTGTCGGTTACCGTCGACAAGGAAATAGTCGTTCTAGAAGCCAACGGAACGGCTAAACTAAAGCTTACGCTTAACCGGAAGCAAGGTCATGCCCTCCCCCTTCGTTTCGCAATTACCCCTCCACTCCCCTCAGGAGTCAGTTTAGAAGACGCCAACGCTTCAGCAAAGGCTAAAACCGCCACCATCACCCTGCGAGCCTCAAAGGATTCTGAACCGATCAATCATGCGTTTCAATTGCAAGTGTTCGCAACCGATGAGACCAACGCCACTCAAGAAAGTCTCGCATCGTATTCCTTTCTAACCGCTAAATCCCGAGGCGAGTATCTAGTGAACAAAACCAACCATCTTCATCTTACCGTTGTAAAGCCGGCAAAACCAAAAAAGGAAAACGCCAAAGAGGAAGAGGAATAAAAAGACTAACCCACCGTTCCGGGCCAGGAAGTTGATTTGTCAAAGTCTCCGGCAACCTGTTTTCGATAGGAATGCGACTAACTGAGGTGGTGACGGAAACAGATGCTTTGGGAGAGTTCTCTTTCAGTCTCGTAATTTGCAACGAGGCATGTCATAAGAAAGGATTATTAGACTTATCCATAAACATCTGCTTGTGGATAGGGGAAACAAGAGGATGTCCATAAAAGTGATTTTTCTAAAATCCAGGAACGACTGTCCGCATCGTATAAAAAAGCATCAGTAGAATAATGAACAACGAAGAGACAGGCAGTTCATCCGAGCAAGCCGTTGGCACTTTTTCCGACTTACCATTGTCCCCCGAGATTCGGGAGGCAATTGAGGCGATTGGCTATGAAA
>JABHOU010000236.1 GCA_018695085.1 Opitutia bacterium
AAGGCGTTGGCAACGGATGCCCGCATTCTGATCATGGACGAACCGAGCGCCGCTCTCTCGCCCCGTGAGGTCGAGGGGTTGTTCAAGGTCATCGAGGGCTTGAAGGCAAGCGGGATAGGCATTATATACATCAGCCATAGGCTGGATGAGATCTTTACGGTGGCGGACCGCGTCACCTTCCTTCGAGACGGAACTCACGTTGACACTCGTCCCATTGTTGACCTTACCCGCGAAGCCATGATCGAATTAATGGTTGGGCGCACCATCGACCAGGAATACCCCAAGGAGGTCGCCGAAATCGGAGACGTTCGCTTGGCTTGCCAAGGAATGAATCGTGGAGCCAAGGTGCGGAACGTGACTCTATCGATTAGGCGCGGAGAAATCCTAGGCTTAACCGGTCTCGTCGGTTCAGGTCGCACGGAGACGGTTCGCCTGCTCTTTGGGGCGGATAAACCGGAGTCGGGAATCATTAAACTGGATGGCAAGACGCTTCACCTTCGCAGCCCTCGAGACGCAATCTCCGCTGGCATTTGTTTGCTCACGGAAGATCGTAAGGCTCAAGGACTCGTGCTAGGGCAAACGATATTGGAGAACTTCGGATTGCCCAACCTGAAGTCCTTTTCGCGTTACAACTGGATTGATCGCGGTCGGGAGCGTTCTTCCATGGTGGATCATGGCAAAAAACTTCAGATCAAGATGACTGGTCCTGATCAGGTTGCGGCGACCCTCTCGGGTGGCAATCAGCAGAAGGTCGTTCTGGCCAAGTGGTTGGAACGGAACGCCGAAGTCCTTCTTTTTGATGAACCGACGCGCGGCATCGACGTTGGGGCCAAGTATGAAATCTATCAATTGATGAATCGTTTGGCCGCTCAAGGTAAAGCGATCCTCATGATAAGTTCCGAACTCCCCGAGGTGCTTGGGATGAGCGACCGAATAGTCGTCATGCACGAGGGACAGGTTAAGGGTGAGATTGCCGACGTCCCGAACGCAACTCAGCAGGACATCATGAAAATAGCCGTAGGGTAGCGCTTTATGAATTCAAACTGGAAGAAACTTCTATCTGAATACGGAACGATTCTAGTCCTTATCTTACTTGGGACCGGATTTAGCGTCGTGACAATGGAGGAGCAGTGGCCTGCGAATGCGAATGCGGCTCAGGATCTGGTGCAGGATTTGTCGACGAACCATGGCAAGGGAACCAACGCACTTGTTCTTGTTCGCCAAGGTGGCGAAGGTGGAACATTTGCGAAAGCCTTGGAATCGGAACTGAAGGCATCGGGCTTGAATGTGCTCGAGACTGCTGTCACTCAGCCCGCCGGGGCTCGCAAGGCATTGGTTACGATCGCGGAATCCGATACGCCTCTCGCCGTCATTGCCGCGGATCGCCACATGGCGAACTTCTGCAAGGAGCAATTGCCGAAGCTCGCCATCAAGTATCCATTGCTGGCCAAAGCCAAGGTCTATACCCCCGCCAGTTACAAATGGCCTAATTTCCTGAAGAAGGCCAACTTGCTGAACATCATGAAGCAGATCTCGGTGGTGGCGATCATTGCGATCGGAATGACTATGATCATCATTACCGCAGGTATCGATTTGTCGGTCGGCAGTTTAGTCGCCTTTTCCGGAGTGGTGACCGCCTTGGCGATCCAGTCGGTCGGTGGGGATGCTCCCACGACTACCCACTTGTTCATTGGGGTCGCTACAGGAATCCTTGCCTGCGGACTTGTTGGAATGTTCACCGGGGGCATGGTCACGATGTTCGGGATTCCCGCCTTCATCGTGACGTTGGGCGTGATGTTCGTCGCCCGCGGGATGTCCTTCATTCTCGCCGAGTCCTCTCCAATTCCCGTGCAAAATCCGGGATTTGGCTGGCTGGGCCGGGGAGAGGGATTGCTTGGTTTGCCTAATTCCGTCTTGTTGATGGCGCTACTTTTTGTCTTGGCCCACCTCCTTATGACGAGAACCACCATCGGTCGCTACGTTTATGCAGTGGGGGGCAACCCTGAGGCTGCTCGCCTTTCCGGTGTCCCCGTAAGGTGGGTCTTGGTATTCGTTTACACCCTATGCGGGATTCTCGCCGGACTGGGCGGCGTCATGGAGGCATCGCTGCACGTTACCGGAGACCCCAAGGCAGGCAACATGCTCGAGCTTCAGGTTATCGCAGCCGTCGTAGTCGGAGGCACAAGCCTTGCAGGTGGACAAGGCCGCATCTTCGGAACCTTGATCGGTGCCCTTATAATCGGCGTAATCCGAAATGGAATGAATCTGACGGGTGTTGAGGCACACATGCAGAGCGTGGTTTACGGGGTGGTCATCCTCATCGCGGTCCTAGTGGATCAACTGAAGGCAAAGGTTAAGTGACTTTTACTAAATTTTAGAATAGCCAGTTTCCTACGCAATTTTTCTATTTGCCTATCGTCGACATTTCGGTTTTCTGCAATTTGTTGACTATTTTCAGAAATTGCCCAATTGAGTTATACTTATGGCAGTAAAGCTCTTTTTGGTATTACCACTTTTAGTAGCATTGTTTTTCGGATGTGGCGATGAGTCTCCCTCCTCAGGAGACTTAGACGGTTTGGCTCAAAATGATTCAAGTAATCATTGGACCAAGCTACAATCTAGAAACGGGAAAGTCTATCTCCCTAACTCAGGAACGCCTTTTGATGGAGTAGTTCGAAGCAATTATCCAAATGGTCAAACTTACGTTCTTGTGCGCTTTGATAAGGGATTGATGCAGAAATTCAAAAGATGGGAAGAAGACGGAACTTCCCAACTGCAAGGAAATTTTTCGGATTGTGAGGTAGAAGATTTAACATCCTTATTTGAAGTGAACGCTTCAAAGGCAAATCTGGATCCCGAATATTTAGCTCGTGGTACCAAGAAGTTACTTTTTCGTGAACAATTGGCTTTGCTTCCGAGCTCATCGAAAGAGGGTCAATGGAAACAGTGGTATTCCAATGGTGAAAAAATGCGTGAGTTTCACTACTTGCATGGGCAGTACCACGGGGTCTCCTATTCATGGGCAGAGAATGGTCAATTGCTAAGCGAGAGGCATTTCGCGTCAGGTCGACCTGAGGGGCCTTGGCTAAACTATTACTATCCCGAGGGTCACCTCAGTGAAGAACGGCATTTCCAGGAGGGCTTGCGTGTGGGTATGTGGTCCAAGTGGTTCCCTAATGGTCAACTGCGCGAGAAGTGCTTTTACTCGAAGGGTATCCGAAATGGTGTTTTCAAGCAGTGGCATGATAACGGCCAACCGTCGAGTAGGTCAATTTATCGTAACGACAAGTTGAACGGATTGTCACAAAAGTTAAGTCCGTCCGGGCAACTTGTCGCTGAGGTTCGATACAAGGACGGCATGAAATGGGGACTGGAAAAAGCATGGTACGAAAACGGAACCAGACATAAGAAGGTTTTTCGTAATAATAGAGGGCAGTTGCATGGTCGGAAAGAAAACTGGTTCAAGAACGGAAAAAGAAGTACTCTCCGGCACTTTGAAGACGGATACCTGATTGCAGCCAAATCCTGGAAACCAAGTGGCGAAGCAAATCCTGAGGAAGTTAAGGACGGAGCCGGAACCTTAATTGGTTATGGGGAGAATGGGGAAAGACAGGAATTTCGCTTCTCTGATGGAGAGATGATTTCAGATTGATTGGTTTTTCCGTAGGTCTAAGACTCTTCATTTTGAGAAGATTCCCATTTATCCAGTTGCTCTTCCGCCAACCTTTTGCTTTCCGTGTGGTTTTCCCAAAAAGCTTCGTGCCCCGGAACCGGTGCATCGCACTCTGGACATTTGCTGCCGATCTCGGCCGAAAGAAACGCCATTCTCGTCCCGCATCTGGGGCAAAGCGTTGCCGCCGCCTTCACGGAAACATTTAGCCCGTCAATCGACGAATCAAGCGATTTGGCCCTTTTTAGCCTGGCTTTTTCCGCCTGTACCATCGCAAACTTTTGACGAGGTAACCCGCACTTAAGGCATAGGTCGGCATATTCGCTTAGCTTGGAATTGCACTCCGGGCAGTTGATGAGGGCCATTCCTAATCAAAGCATTTGAAGCATGGTTTCGTCAATCATCATGCCACGTCACCGTAATCACAAAGCGATTATATTTACTTTTGATCAGATCACTTGGGCAATTCCCAAAAAACCTGAGTTTTGGCCCATTTTTTCCAATGTCCGTATCGCTTCCTTGCCTTTGTTGGGAAAAACCAAGCCAATGCGATCGGAACCGTGTAGATCGGGAATGCCAATAAAACGAATCTCGGCTCCTGGAATAGGTAGAAGGAGGAATAGAAGAGACCCGACCAAATCAAGAAAAGAGTTATGTTCACTGCCATGATAAGTGCTTTGTAATCTTTTATCTTAAACATTTCTTCGTTGCATTCAAGGCAACGCCTAACCTCAACGGTTTCGGAATAGGTTCCCGTATCTGAATCAAGGCGCGTTACGTTTCCCCATACGACCTTGAAGTCAGTATGCAATTCTCAGCTACCGCACCATGGGGAATTCAGGTCGGGTTGGCTTGGGGGAGGGACAGGGGGTTCTTCCATGGATCTCGGAAAAGCAATCTCACTTGTTTTTGCTCATGACTACGGCGAAGACGTCACCGTCCTCCTTGTAGAAATGTATCGCCAAATAGAATTTTGAGTTCTGTGGGTATCGCTTGGTGTTTCTTTGACCTCTTGTTATCCAGAAAACTTCCACCGCCTTGGCTCGTTCGCTCTTTAAGTGACTGTGGGACTTGAACGGACCTTCCTGCCCGAATTCTCCCTCCACCCGCCAACCCTCATCTTTGCAGTCCTCGACGATGGACCTGCTGTCTTGGGAGCAACCTACCGCAAGCCATAGCATACTGAACGCGAGGACGAATATTTTCTTCATCACCCTAATCTTAGTCAGAGAGGAAAGAGGAAGGCAATGCTTGTCGATTTCCTGCATCAGGGGGGACGTCCATTAATTCCCTTCCGGATTCTTGATGTGGGTCGTGTTCTAGGAAATGGGGTTCATTCGTAATGCCAATCATAGCGTTGAATGAAGGAAAGTTTGCCCTTGGTCTGCAGTGGCAGAAGCAACTCTTTCCGCCCGGATGACTCCCTTAAAACAGGCTTGAGGTTCTTCGATCCGGGAAAGGATACGGCATATTTGCCGTCCACTAGATAGGATTCCTCCCTGGACTCGATTTTACTTCCTGCCGCAGCCAGATAATGGAGTTTGCCCTCCTCCGTTCCACCTTCGATGGTGAATTCACGGGTGAGATAAGGCGCCAGTTCTGCCGACGCTGAGGGGAAATCCCTGATCTTCGTCCCGGAGAACTCGTAGAGAAAGGTCGGACGTCTAAGCTTGTCTCTTTCGTAACCCTTGAAGCGATATCCGGTGGAACGTCCATTCTCCGGCGAAGGCCATGGGGAATCGACTCTGTCGAGAAAGGCAAATGGCGGAACCTCGGGAAAGTTCAGCTTGGCAAAACCCGCAGGCGGTTGAAATCCCTGACCACGGCCGGACCAATGTCGACCACCGTCCATGAATGCCCCTTGCCACAAAAGGGCGACTCGCACCTGGTTGGCATCGAAAG
>JABHOU010000108.1 GCA_018695085.1 Opitutia bacterium
GCCTTTCGAGAGCTGCCATTCCCTCGGTCATACGAGGGTAGTCCATGCAGCAAGCCTCGAAAAAGAAATCCTCGAAAGTTCCCGTGCTCATGCGTGCTTGCTGAGCCATCGATGGCGTAGGCCAGCGGAGCACGCACCACTTGGTCTTCTTTACGCGCCAATCGAGAACGGGTTTCAGGATGCGTATGGCTTTCTTCAAGTCCTCTTGAGGCAAGTCGGAGGTTTCAAAGACATTTGCCGCACCTCGAAGGGCAATGTAGGCATCCATCCCCTTCATGCGCTCCATTTCCCAGGAAAGGGCAGCCTCGAACTGCTCGTCAGCACCACCTAAAACCCATTCCCTATCGATACGTGCGTGCTGCAACTGAACGAAGGGAATAGCTCCTCTTGCCCGGACAGCCCTCACGAGAGCGAGAGTCATCTCATGAGGAACGTCAAAGGCATGTATAAGTGCCTTTTCTCCTTTTTGGAGTTTAGTGGAATGAGAAACAACATTCGCTGCAAGAATTTCGTATCGAGGGTCCATATAAAAGTAAGAAAAATAAATGTAGAATTAAAGACCGCGTCGAATCTTTGATCCCGGAAAATTAATGCGTACCCTGTAGATCTTCTTTACGCGATTGATGATCTCGTAGGTTTCTCGGTCCATCCGTATCGGCACCTCCATCCTCCTGATGTCGACTACGGCAGTGAAACCCCGCTCGGTAAAAACATCGATAAGCATGGCAATTGAAAGTGGATTCTCAAAGACTGGGTCTTCTGAATTGATATAAGCTAAGCCGGAAATCGAATGCTTCTCCACAATCGGGATGAACTTGGTCTTGATCAGCTCTACAACCTGCTCGAACAAGGCCGTATGAAGTTTTTCGTACGAATCGAGCCTATTCACCAGCAATTGTCTGGCGTGAAGGGAAATCTTGTCGGCGAGAGGTATGGTCGAGATGCGATCGTAAGTACCCTCGTCGAGCTCCAGCGAGCTTTGGTACTTCAACTCGTGAATGATCCGTTGCTGCACCTCGATGACCGTACCCTGGGCATTGATGAAGTGATAGTGGAAAACCTCGCGCAGAGTCCGCAATGAATCGTAAGTGGCTTCCTTGAAGGTCTTGTAACGATTGTGAGCAGCCTCCTCGTCGAGATCGGTCTTTCGAACTAGGATTTGGTTGCCCACACCGGAAGCTTCGACCTCGCGATTGTACTCAAGGGCTCTTTTGCCTCGGGCCAGTTGACGCCTCACACTCTCGTTTTCGTCAACGAACAGCATGATGATATGAAAGCGCGGCTTGGGAAACTGCGACTCTTTTTCCGTTCCCAAGTGCTTTATCCGAAGTTCGTTTAAGCGCTGATACATCAGCTTCAGGCACTCTACCTGTGTTTTTGTGCGAGGGAATCCATCGATGATTGCACCGCTGTCATAAATGGGGTCCAGCAATCTGCGAAAAACAAGTTCGGTCACCTCTCGATCACCGGCAAGCATGCCCGCATCCATCATCTTGCGGGCTTCAGGACTTTTCAGTAAATCACTAACCACGATTGGTTTCTCAGTGAAATCGCGAAACTCCATGATAAAGGCAGTTTGCGTCCCCTTACCCGCACCCGGAGCACCGTTAAGCCAAAAGATTTCGGCAGGGAAATGCATATTATCGCCATCCAGTTCCGATTCCAGATTTTGCCAGACAGACTGAAAGATGAGCTGAGCATCCTTAACTTCAAGATCCAGCACCGTCTTCTCCTTGCTCTTGGCCATGCTCGAACCTTTGTTCGGAGCGGCAACTCGTTCAGGGTTGGGCTCAGCTTGCCCATCTTCGCTGGTTTTGCTTGTCGGCATCTTTTGTAAGAATAGAGAAAAAAAGACTGCTGACCCGAAAGAGCAAGCCGTTACGCAAAAAATGCTGAATTTATGAGAGTTCGATTAAAGGTCAATAAGCAGAAACTTGAAAGTAAGTCGCCAATATGCTTGCAAGTCATCGGGGTCGAGGAGATGTGCCCGGACCACCCCTTGTCCTAACAGGCAGTGGTTGAAGCTCAAACGTCTCAGGAGTGCGAGAGTCGCCCACGCGAGCACGATACCGCTTGGACACAAGGGGGATTTGCTCCAAAGTAACCTTTGCAAGTTCAGCATCGAGTGAAACATCGCGGGGGAATTCGTGTATGAGTGCCGCAGTTGAGATTAGAGTTTCCAGATTCAAGTGAACCAGGTCGCCGAACCCACGCCCGTATGGCTTGACGAATCGAAGTTCACCCGGCCGGAGTTCCGTAAACTCCTCCCCTTCGGGCAACCGCAACTTAAAGGCTCCGGTTAGCCCAATTACCTTCATTCCGCCACTGGTTTGGACCTCGGCAATGAGAGAGCCACGCCCACGGCATTCCACGACGACCTCGGGAGCAGACAGCAGAAATGGATTAGCTCGAAGAACTTTCTTGCCCCTTTGGTCCAAGAGACAGGCTCCTGACCACAAGAAAAGGGAATCGGCCCGCGTCGAAAAGGTCGCAGACTCCATGAAGCGAAGGGAACGACAATCGTTTCGTAAAGCCAACCTTGCGCCATCACGGCAAAAAACTCGAGACTTGTCCGGTAAAGCATCTCCCTTGCGGATTTCTTGCGATAGTCCGTCCTCAGATGATCGCAAGGTAATCTGACCTTGAAGGAATTGGACGGAGGGCGATGACGTCAACCCCTCTTGCCCTTGCAAGTTTTTCTCATGTAATCCGGAAACCGCGAGCACGGCCAGAAGAAGAACTTTCGAATTGGTGTAAATGTTAATCAAAAGGACAAGGAGACACCCAAGCCCAGTCCGGCATCCCAGTTGTTGTATTCGGCGTAATTAAAAAGCAGAGCCTTTGCCTTCTCATTGGCGGTCTTGTCTTGGTAGTTGGTGAAGGATCTCAGGTACAACCAAGGCATGATTCGGTAAACGGCAGCAAGTTCAACATGCATCAAGTAATCAATTCTTCCAGTCGAAGTCGGTTTGGTGTAAGCGGTGCGCATAATGGAAGCACTGGGCGTCAGGTAGAATCGACCGCCTGAATCGAGTGGTTGAGTAAGCGAGAGATTAAGAGCGGTGCGTAGGTTATCTCCTGCATCATCAAAAACTCCCGGCACTTCGTATTGTTGATGTATTTTCGTAAGAGCATATTCAGCTGCAATGCCAAAACCCAGAATGCCTCCGCCAAATACGGAATAGTCGCGACCGAAGGAAGCAGAAGAAACGATCGCATGGTAAAGCTTGTCATGACTACGAAAATCAAGCAGTTCGTCATACTCGAGCGAAAGGTTGATCTCCCAGTCGGAATTTGACCTGCCTTCACCGCCTAGGGTGATGGAACGAAATTCATAGTCAAGATTACGCAATGCTTCATCAGTCGAGTCGGACGAGTCTATCTCGTATTGCCCGAAATAAGATCGTTGCCCAAGGGCTGTGAGAGAAGGTGTAAAGGTTTTAAAGAAGAGCAAGTCCAGACTGGTGGGGAATTCGAGTCGTCCGATGGTTGTGTATTCAGTCGCCGCTGCACTCTTGCCCATCGACTCTACACGTGTAATATTCGAAGAACGATAAGACTTCACATCGATCTGCAGGACCGAACGAAACCTCTCGGACTCCTCTATGAGCAGTTTACCTGAAAGCGAGTGATCCAGTTCAACGACTTCCTGTACTCCCGTTGGGGAGGATTGGCTTTGTTTGCCTTCCTTGGAGTCTCCCTGTTCATCCTTTTTGAAGATAGTCCCAGTTGCCTCGGCAGCACTCTTGCTCGAAGAATTGGAGGTGCCAAATGAATCAAGGCCTATTCCGCATCCGGAAAACAAGGTCGCCGGAATAAAGGCAAAAGAAGAAAAAGCTCTCAGGAGGTATGGGCAACTCCAGCAAAAAGCTTCTCCTTTAAGGAAGTTTAGAAATCTTAATGTTAGTTCCATGAAGATCAAAGGATAAGCGATCCTGAAGAAGGTTTGCTTTCCCGCCATAGCTTATGTTTCGTAAGAAATTCACTCTGCCGTAAGCCCTGTTAGCGGAACCGAATGTGGGGTATTTTCCATTCAACCCACCCTTCATTGCATGCAATTGAACGATTGAGGTGGAAGGGAAGTCGACATTACTCAAATCGATAGTAGTGGCTCGCATTTGAATTTCTCGCAGTCCAGCGGAGAAGCGAGCGGAATCCAAAGACAGATCCATCAGAGCCTCAAGTCGCACTAAGTCGGTCGCAGTGAAATCAACGTAGGCAAGACTTAGATCGCTGAGACTACGGAGGTAAAGTTTGCTTCCGGCGGCGAAGGCCGCATCCGACACGCTCCAATCCGAGCGAGAAACAACAACAAGATCAGCAAGGGCTGCATCGAGTTTCAATGTTGAACCAGCAGCGGCGGAAACGGCGTTTCCTCCAATTATCACTACCCGAGAAGCCGATCCTGAAAAAGAAACCTCGCCCGAATAGCTTAAATCAGAAGTAGCGGCCAAGAGAAAAGCGTTCCCACTGTTCACCTCATAACCGCCCTCAGCCAATGAAACAGTCCGACCAACGACAGACGAGTAGGAAACCAACGGAAAGGAATCAGACGCAGATGAAAGATGGTTCCAGACGGAAGTGATGTCGACAGCCAAATCACTTGCATCCAATTCGTTCTGTTCGAAACGAGCAGAAACTGGAAATGTCCCGATGAGGTTGTGGTTTGTCAGTAGA
>JABHOU010000226.1 GCA_018695085.1 Opitutia bacterium
AGTCCATTTCCACGCAAGCAAGGCCACGATGACCAGCAAGCAGACGATGGTGAGGGCTTTTTTCATGGTTCGACTTCAGAATGTTCAAATCTGACCATTCAAGGGCTAACCGCTCTTTTGGCAACAAATAGTAGAACAAAGAAACCAACGACGACAACCAGTAGTATCCCTACCTGACTGTCTTCCTCCACCGCAATTGAACCGTAACCCTCTTCACCCTCCGCGTCATGAGAAGATCGAACCTCTCTTCCCAAGGGTAATGCGGATACTCGAGCCATAGCTTTTTCCTCTTCGGCAGAGATGCGAAACTCGATGTCCAAGGGTACCTCGGCATCAACGTTCGCAAGCGAACTTTGCAACTCCTCGCGATTGTTCGCTGCAGCGAAATGAGTGGCAAAACCGTCCAAGTAGTCTCCTTGACCATGAAAACCGATACCGAAAACCTCCACACCTTCCAGGCGCAATTTCGAAACCATTTCACAAACCGCAGGATTTCCGCCGGGATGCTTGGTTTCATGACCGTCGGTCAACAGAATTAACAAATGACGCTCGTAAGGCGTCACCGACTCTCGCCGTTTCTTGATCATCCCAAAAGCCCGTTCCAACGTTGCGACAATGGGTGTCATCCCCCCGACTCGAAGTTTGTCCACGGCTTTCAATACCTGACTCTCACCATTCTTCACGAATGCGACGTCCAAAGAACGCCTGTTCATTGGGAGAAAGCACCAGGCGTTATTAGGCTCGGCTTTCTCCAACCACCAACGAAAGGCTTGCTTCGCTTGGCTTAACTTTCCTCCTTCCATACTTCCTGAGTCATCAAAAATAATGGTGTAGGCAGTACCCGTCTGCGAAGCGAACTCCGCATCCAACTCAGCGAACTCGAAGCCTTGGGCAAAGATCGCATTAGTAATAAGACAGTTGGTGATGGCGATAAGGACAAGCGATGATAATCGGTTCTTCATGATGTTGTTACTCCTATGATTGGGGATGCATGAATGGCCAAATAACCTAGCGGAGGTCTTCCATTCCGAAATCAAGAGGTATCTCACTTTCCACACCGATGATTATCAGTTCACCCCGCATATTTTCAGTACGTTGCTGAGGACTGGCCGGATTTGAGTGCTTAGGGTCGCTCACTCCCATTCCCTTAACGTCGAAACGGGACAGGTCCATTTCTTGAGCAGACAAGCCATGATGCTCTCTTAGGTATTGTGCATATGCTCGCTTCACTGCGAAGGCTCGGGAATAAGATAATTTGTTGGCGGCGTTTGCGACCTCCTCCACTTGCGGGAGAGGAAATTTCTTGAAGGCACCTCCTACCTTTCTTTCATAGGTACTAGCCCCTCGGCTTCTTTTCATACGGACGAAATTGTGAAACATGTTGTCTGCATGACCTCGAAGTTGCACCACGGCTCCGCCATAACGCGTGACCTTTTCATGTATGGTGTTGAATACGTCGGGGTAATCCCGCCAAGCGAGATCGGCCATAGATGCAGGAAAGCCAAAAGTGTAAGAGAAAAGTTCACCGGCACTCGAACTTTCCGCGGCAGCTCGAACGGCTTGAGCACTTGAAAACACGGGCTTAACGGCAACGGCAGGTACAGGCACCGCTTCCGACTCGAACCACTTGAATTTGGCAGCGGCAGGTAAAGTCTCTGAGGAAATGAGCCCGCCGGCAACATAGTACGATTGGATTCGCTTGTTCGCGGCGGCAAAACCCACGGGGCTTTTGTCATTTCCGAAAAACTCCTCGTTACCGGAAAAAAGAGCCAACTCGCTGTCTAGACCCAACCACATGACGAAATCCTCTACCGCCGCCTCGTCAAAGAGGAAAATACCCGCCAAGGGTCGCGACAATTGCTTGAATTCGCGAAGTTTAGCTTGGTCTGCGGATTTCTTCTTCGCTACGTTATCGAGATGGTCACGAAAGAATTTTTGCTCCTCCAAAAGAGTCTTGGCGATTGACTTAACGCGATCGGGATTGGCAGCAAACCAGTCGGAACGGACGGCATAAACATCGGCAATAACTCTAGATGCCGTTCGAGTGGTAAGAATCGGCTTGGCATCCTTTACACTGTCCTCAGCTCCGGTACCCACTGTTCCACCTGCCGTAAGCGTGAGTATGTCGGGGTAAATCGCTGCAGCTCCATCTACCGACGAGTCGGTACGAAAAGCACCGGCCGGATCATTAATGCCAGGGACTGGATTGTCGGGGTTCTCGGTTATGTCCGCCACATACTTGACTGTTACGTCAGCCAAGGTCAGTCCCGCATCCTGAAGCAAAACATTAACCAAATCCATGTGAGGTCCCGTGCGTTGCACGACGATCGTCTTCCCTTTGAGATCAGAAAGCTTGTTCACTCCCTTCGCCACAAAACCGTCGGCTCCCGTACTCCAGCTTAGTTGCATGAACACGACAGGGGTAAGGTCAGGACTGATTGCGGTCAAACCTTCTGCCGCAAGGTTGATCATGCCTATGGTTCCGCGAAGGAAGGGACTGTCTCCGGCAATGTAGGCCTTGAGCTGCTTGTCGAACTCGTCCACTCGCTCCAATTTGACCGGCGAACCAGCCGCGCGTCCAAGTTTTGAGCCTGCATTAGGTCTCTCACCGCCATTGGCATGAATGGTAACTCCATCGGCCGCCCAAGTGATAAAGGGCATTTGCAAAATCCCTGGCTTTACCGCACCATTATTAGTTTTAAAAACAGGATCGTTTTTAAAAGGCTTGGTGATCTCGGAATAGTTGACTTTCTGACCAAAGGCTCCGCCAGTAGTCACGACAAGAGCGAGAAAAAACAAGAGGAAGGAATGGATTGCGCGATTCATGATTCTATTTCGGTATGAGGTTTTGTATTTCTTCGATTTTGAAAGTATTCGGGGACAAGCTCGATATCAGTGGCTTCGCGAACGGCTAGATCGATTTGAAACTCGATGACTTCCATGGAAACCGAAGGTTGATAATCCTCCAACATTTCGGCAAGGACTTCAATAGTCCGACGTTCACTGGTCACCTCTAAACGCATGACTTTGGCGGCCAAGGCCTCGGCTGCACCAGCAGTCATCAACAGCGGAGCCTTCTCAACAAGAGACTGAGCTTCCTCATCGCTCAAAACCATATCGTTGCGCTTAAGCAAAGCACGAATGAGGTCCATGCTCTCCGCGGTGGTGGAAGTGGGCAAAATGGGTATTTTCACGTCCACGCGACCAGGACGTTTGAGGTCTACTTCGATCAGGTCGGGTCTGCTGCTGGCGAGTATCCAGACAATCCGTCCCCTATTCTCATTCTTGCCCATTTCCTTGGCTATCATTGAATAAAGCCTTCCAGAAAGCCCTCCGTCACCTTCAGACACCCGACGTCCCAAGGCTTGGTCCGCCTCATCGACGAAGACCATGCAGCGCCCCAGCGCCCTTAGGATTCGAAAAACCTTCTCCAAGTTTCCCTCGGAAGTCCCCACCCATCGTTCGCGGAAATTCTTGAGTGCCACGGTCGGCACACCGGCTTCACCCGCCATGCACTCGGCGAGAAAGGTCTTACCCGTTCCCACGGGTCCACAGAGCAAGTAACCCTTAGGAACTGCCCGCAGACGACCTTCGCGCCAATTCTGCAAATCCTTTGAAACCCATTTTTTTATGGCCTCAGATCCGGACATATTGGAAAAGTTTTTACTGGGAGGGATGAACTCTATGAGGTCGCGAGCATCATTCTCGATGAGAGACTTTTTCAGCTCCGCCACATCCGCTCCCTCGATCGGTCGCTCACTCAAGTTCGCCATACGCACGGCTTCCTCCACTGAAACAAGGGCGACACCGGAAAGTTGTTCGGCCAACTGATCCTCCGACTCCTTTCCGAAAGCTTTTGGAAAACGTTTCCGAAAAGCAACTAGAGCTTCGCCGATTAGCTTAGGACCGGGCAAGGGAACTTCCACCGTGTGACTGCGGGGATTGCGAGATACTAGGGGATGAAGATCGCTAAAATTTTCACAGGTCAGGAACGTCGCCAGAGGATGCTCACGCAAAGCAGTGTCCGATGCCCAATTGCGCAAAGTCAGGGCGAGGCGCGAAAGCTCGTGATCACGAGAACGCCCGCCCGAAAAGGGAACCACCAAGTGAGCGTCCTCAATCACCACTGCAACCTTGCAGGGTGCACCCCCTCGAATTCTAGCCACGTTTACCGCGCTGAGGAGAAGGCGATCCAGTTCACGCAGAGCCGCGGCAGGTGATTGGACGGTCTCCTCCGAGGAAACCGGACGGTTAGTCACCTTGCCCAAATCGTCCCCACCCTTGCGAATGCGTACGCCCTTGGCTAAATCGTAAGTAAGAATGACATCAAAGCCCGAAAGAATTTCCTCCGAAATGAAGGGGACCAAACCTAAGAG
>JABHOU010000106.1 GCA_018695085.1 Opitutia bacterium
CGAATAAGCCTGCCCGCTGATTCCATCGACGACTTCTACAAGGGACTGCAGGCACTGCCTGGCCTAAAGGAGAGCCTCGTGCTGAACACCTGTAACCGAACGGAAATATACATTTCCGGAAACGGTTCCCCACCACTTGGTCCGGTGAGGGAATACCTAATGAACTTTCGAGGACTGGAAAATGCATTCCTGGAAAAGCACACCTACCGAAGACAGGGCGAAGCGGTAGTCAAGCACGCCTTCGAGGTGACCTCGGGGCTCGATTCGCAAATGGTTGGCGAAACTGAAATTCTCGGGCAGGTGAAGGATGCCTATGACGACGCCCTAAACCGGGAAAGCACGGGAAAAGTCCTGAATCGAGTCTTTCAAAAGAGTTTTCAAGCCGCCAAGTGGGCCAGAACCCATACTGGAATTTCCCGGGGCCAAGTAAACCTCGGCAACGTAATCTGCGAACTGGCTCGCCGGATATTCGGCGACGTATCCGCCTGTCGTTTTCTGGTAGTCGGTTCGGGCGAAGTGGCCGAGATGGCCTTGGATGCATTCGGTTCACGGGGAGCGAGAGCCATCACGGTAACTGGTCGCACCTATGAAAAAGCTCGCGAACTGGCCGAGAAGGCAAACGGTGCAGTGCTCGGGTTCGATTCGTTTCGGGACTCTCTTCACTTGTTCGACGTGGTGCTCTGTTCCACCTCGGGGGAAGACCCAATCCTTACTCGCGAAGTCGTTCGAGAGGCAATCGCCAAACGCCCGGCACGTCCACTCTTCCTGATCGACGTTTCGATGCCCCGCGATGTAGAGCAAAGCGTGGGCGATATGGAAAGCGTGTACCTCTACAACCTGGACGACGTTTCCGCCATCGCGAACGAAAACCTAAAAAGTCGACAGGCTGAGGTGGCGAAGTGTCGAGAAGCCTTGGAAAAAAGGGCGGGGCAGATCTGGAATCAACTGCTCTTTTCCTCGAAGCCGCCTTCCTGAATCAGCCAGTCAGCCGCCGAGACGTCGGCAGGTTGGGAGAGTAACCTTCGTAGGGAAGTGGAAGCTTCCATGGCCTTTTCCGCTTCCTCATTGTCGTCGAGACAGGACTCCAGGCGTTTGGCCAGAGCATCCGCCCGGGCCGCGCCTTGGATGAACTCGGGATAGGGAGGAGACTTGGGCAAGAGCAGGTTGGCCATGCCAAGGTAGGGAACCTTTACGAGAAACCGTCCCAGCAAATAGGTCATGGGATGGGCACGGTATACGATGGCTCCGGGAATACCCGCCAAGGCGCAGGCGAGGGACATGGTTCCCGAACTGGTAAGGACGGTGCAACCGGTCGCGACCTTCTCGTTGGAAAAGATGTCCACCTTGCCCTTGAAATCGGGAAAACGGTTCAGGATTTTCCGGACCAACTCACCGACTTCTCCAGCAGGGCTAACGATCCGGGCACACAAATCGGGTCGCTTGCGGGAAACCGGAGCAAAGGCGTCCAGCAAGGTGGGCAGGATTCTGGCCACAGGTTGGCGACGACTACCCGGCAAGAGAAGAACGGGTGCCTCCGGATCGAAACTCAATGTGGGCTCGTAATCTTTCCGAGCAAAGGGATGGCCAACGAAACGGACGGAAAGATCGACGTCGGCATAAGTTTCGACCTCGAAGGGGAAGATGACGCCAAGGGCATCCAAGGTGCGAGCCATCTTGAACCGGCGTTTCGGCTTCCATGCCCAAAGCTGAGGGCTGACGTACTGCAAGAGCTTCACACCTCCCCCACCCTTTGTAGAAATTCCTTGGTCAAGCAACGAAGAGGCGAGATGTAAATTGAAGCCGGGGTAATCGACGAAGAGGACGACTTGGGGTCTCACTTTCCCGATCCATTTCAAGGTGTCCGACATGAGTTTCTTAAAGAACCCGTAGTTCTTAAGAACTTCGAAAATGCCGACGACCGCGTGGCGCGTAAGGTCGAAAAGAAGGTCTGCCCCAGCATCTCGAAGTTTCGGGCCGCCGATGGCGGCAACCTTCAGGTCCGGTCGACTATCCCGAAGGTCCTCAAGAAGCCGAGCGGCATGCTCATCGCCGGAAGCTTCACCTGCAATAATCAGCAGGTCGCAGGAAGCATCTGGCGAAACCGACAGCATGGATCATTCCTCACTTTTCCCAACCATCGCGGATGAGCTTCGTGATTTCAAGAGCAACTGCGAGGGCCGACTTGCCAAAGTGAACATCGGTTTTCGGCTTGTCGGCAAGGTGAACACAACGAACAAATTCCGCCAGTTCTATGGCAAGGGGTTCTCCCTGTTCTACGGGCACGTCTTTTCTTTCAAGACCAGTCGCGGCTTTCTCGATAAGATGCCCCTTCTGGTTCATGAAATCGAG
>JABHOU010000104.1 GCA_018695085.1 Opitutia bacterium
CCCGCGACAGTGGGTGCGAGGCGGATGGGAGCCTCGGCAAAGTGACTCCATAATTCTTTTCCATCGGTCAGAGAAAGGCAGCGGGCTTGGTCATCGGCCGAGGATGCCAAGTAGAGACGATCGTTCGCTCCGACGATATGGAAGGCGCGATCAAAGATCACCCGTGGTTTCAGCTTGTACTTTTTGTGCCAGAAATCCTGTTTTGCGGGAGGAGGCCATGCAGGTTTTGGTGGCATGCGGAGCCGGTGTGTCCAGCGGAGAGAAAGTTCACCCTTGATGCTCGCGGCGCTTTTTCCCGACTGTTCGTTGTCGTGCAGGAAAGTTGGCCAATCCTCGGTTGCGTTCGGACTGGCGACAGCCTCGATCGAGGGGAATAGTTTTTTGCGCTCGATGAACAAGTCCGCGATTTCCTTCGGTTCCAGCGAGCGATTCCATAAAGTGACTTGCTCCAGACGACCCTCGAACGGATAGTGTTCATTTTCGTCGAGGTAGGCGCCTAAGGCGAAACGTCCTTTTGGTGGATATAGGATGGACCCGTTCTGGACCTTTGATTCCGCGGCAAGCTTTCCGTCCATGAAGATGCGTTGCACTTTGCCGTCGTAGGTTCCCGTGAGGTGATACCAGTAACCGGGTGAATAGGGGAGTGTGGTTTTTAGGTAGGTTAGCCTTTTCTTGCTTTCCGAGGAAATCGCGAAGAAAAATGAATTTTTTACATATCCGAGAAGCCATCCTCGTTCGAAGGAACCGTTGTCCTGAATGGCCCCCAGAATACCACCCCATTCGATTGGCTTGTCCACTCGGGCCCAAGCGGTTACACTTATATCCTTGGTGGGGAGATTGGCCTTCTGGATGTCTTCGGAGAGGATGATTCCCCGAAACTCCTTGGAAGCTTCCAGCGCCAAAGGTTTCTCATTTGTAAGTGAAGCGGATCCCAGAACCTTTCCCATCCACGGTCCCAACGTCGACTTTAGCGTTTTCTCCTGTAAGGTCGTGGAGTCGAAACGCCATTGCCCGACTCGCTCATCTCCCGATAAGTCAGTGATGACAAATACGAAAAGGATTGCAAGGAAGGCCAATCTCAAAGCTGCGAAAGACAAAGCATTCATCACTCATCTATCTTTCCCATAGGTCGTAAGTAAAGTTGATTCTGGTTTCCCGAATCGACTTTTTCTTGCCAACTAGATGGTGGCAAGGTCTCTTGATTCCCATGCTTGCCAATTGTTTTCGTTTGGGCACCAACCTTTTTCCGGTTTGGTCCGTGTTGGTCGCCCTAATTGCCTTGTGGTGGCCCTCGGCTTTTCTTTGGTTCGGCAAAGATGCCATTACAGTCGGCTTGGGAGTGATTTTACTTGGGATGGGCTTGACCCTTTCGGTGGATGATTTTCTCCGAGTGTTGAAGTATCCAAAAGCGGTTGGGATCGGGGTCGTTCTTCAGTTCATAATCATGCCCGTTCTCGGTTGGGGAATCGGCTATCTTTTTGACCTTCTCAAGGGTTTGGCTGTCGGATTGATTCTGGTGTCTTGTTGTCCGGGTGGAACGGCTTCCAACGTCGTGGTTTTTCTTGCTCGGGCGGATGTCGCTTTGTCAGTCAGTATGACGGCGATTTCCACCTTGCTTGCGGTAGTCCTAACGCCCTTGCTTACGGAATTCTACGCCGGGCAGTACGTGCCTGTCGACGCTTGGGCGATGCTGAAGAGCATTTTCTTCGTTGTGATTTTGCCTATTGCCACCGGCGTGACCCTCAATCGATTCTTTTCCAAGGTCGCCAAGCAAGTGTCCGTTTATTCGCCTTTCGTGTCCGTTCTTTTCATTATTCTGATCGTGGGTTTCGTGATGGCTGCCAATAGGGATAGAATTTTAGAAAATATTGGCATTTTGACTGCCGCCGTTGCTCTTTTGCACATCGGAGGTTTTTCACTCGGTTACCTTTTGGCGAAACTTGCGGGGTTTGATGCTTCGGTTTGCCGGACGGCCTCGATTGAGGTCGGGATGCAGAATTCTGGTCTCGGATCTGCATTGGCTATCAAGCATTTCGGAAATCTGCCAATGGCGGTTACGCCTTGTGCCTTAAGTGCGGTCACGCACTGTATATTGGGTAGTTTTTTGGC
>JABHOU010000327.1 GCA_018695085.1 Opitutia bacterium
AAGTCCGGTCTCGGTGGCAAGCACACGAAAGAGTTCCACGACGCTGTCCTCGGCCTATGCAAGCTTGCTCGCAAGCAAGGGGCGCGTCCCTGCCTGTACATGACTTGGGGTCGCCGGGACGGAGATAAGCAAAATCCGGATGCATATCCTGACTTTCTCGCCATGCAAAAAAAGATTAGTCGTCAATACTCGCAAGCCGCTCGTGCCAACGACGCTGACGTGGCTTCAGTCGGTCATGCCTTCGCTGATCTCCATGCTACCGACAAATCCATCTTCGCTAGTCTTTACAATAATGACGGCAGTCATCCCGCTCCTCCCGGGGGGTATCTTGCCGCCTGTGTCTTTTTTGGCAAAATCACGGACAAGTCGCCCGTGGACATTACCTGGAATGCCAATCTCAATCCTGTCGTCGCCGCCACTCTTCGTAAGACAGCAGTAAAGGTTTTGGGCGGCGATGCCTTCTAGGGCTTGTCTTGGAAAACGAGTTGAGCTTGTTACGGAAATTGTTCGGGTAAGGTTAGCTTTCTCCTTGTCGGTGAAGGGGAGGCGCGCAAAGAATTCGCTCCATCCCTCTTGTCGTATTCGATGAAATTTTTTTACTTATTGTTGCTTGGCTCTTGCTTGCCTCTGGCGGCGGAGATTCCTCAGCCCATTGTTCCTAGAGGTCATGTCGAGCTTTTCCAAGTCAAGGACTTGAGTAGTTTTACCACATGGTTGGAGGGCATCGGTACTGAAGATAGGGGCAACGTTTTTTCCATAAAGAACGGTGTCGTTCACATTTCCGGGGTTGGTCGTGGTTACGTCGGTCCCAAGCAGAGCTACAGGGATTATCGCCTTTCGGTGGAATACAAGTGGGGAAAGAAGACTGACGGCGGCAAGTATGTGCGAAACTCGGGCTTGCTCATTCATTCCACTGGTCCCAACGGCAACTCTGGGGATAAGTGGATGGCTTCCGTGGAGTGTCAGTTGGCCCAAGGTTGCGAGGGCGACCTTATCGTCATTCGCGGAACCGATTTCGACAAGAAGACGATTCCTGTGACCGTAACAAGCGACACTCTCAAGGCACGTGATAATCGTACCCGTTGGAATCCCGGTGGAAAGCCGACCAAGTGGTTTGGGCGCCAGTTCTGGTGGACCCACCACGATCCCGACTTCAAGGAGCTGCTTGATACTCGTGGTCGATGGGATGTGGCTTCCCCCCTTGGGGAATGGACCAAGGTCGAGGTCATTTGCTTGGCGGACCGCATCAATATCAAGGTGAATGGTTTCACCGTGAACCAAGTCTACGACGTTTTCCCTGCGGGCGGACGCATCCTTTTTCAGAATGAGGGCCACGAAGTTTTTTTTCGGAACGCCATCCTTGAACCCGCCAAGAAGTGAAACAGTTATGAAACTCGAACGCGCATGTACTCGACGTAATTTCATCTCTCAATCGACTGCTGTCACCGCCGGTGCCGTGGCAGTGACCAAATTGGCTGCTGTCCCGGTCAAGAAAGGCGACGTCATCAAGATCGGGCTTGTGGGGTGTGGCGGTCGTGGCACGGGTGCTTGTCGGCAGGCGCTGCAGGCGGATTCGGGAACTCGACTCGTAGCCATGGCAGACATGTTTTCGGATCGCTTGGATGGTAGTCTTGAACGCTTACTCGCCATTCCTGCTGTTTCCGAAAGAATTTCAGTTCCTGCGGGAAAGAGGTTCGTAGGTTTCGATGCCTTCGATCAGTTGCTCGCGAGTGGAGTGGATGTTGTCCTTCTGGCCACGCCTCCTCACTTCCGTCCCGTTCACATTGAGAAAGCTATCAACGCGGGTGTCCATGTCTTTGCGGAAAAGCCCGTGGCTGTGGACGGCCCGGGAATTAGGTCCGTGCTTGCTTCCTGTAAGCTTGCGAAGAAGAAAAAGCTCTCTGTCGTTTCCGGACTTTGCCTGCGCCACTCTTACGGCTTTCAAGAACTGGTGCGTCGTCTGCATGACGGTGCCATCGGTGATCTGCTTTCTCTTCAGGCCAATGACTATCGTGGTTCCATTTGGCACAAGGAAAGGCAACCGGGTTGGACGGACATGCATTATCAGATGCGCAACTGGTATTATTACAGTTGGCTTTCGGGCGATTTCAATGTGGAGCAACACGTTCATTTTCTCGATGTTTGCTCGTGGGCCAAAGGGGCCTACCCAATCAAGGCTGTGGGTATGGGCGGTCGGCATGTGCGCACGGAGAAAAAATACGGCAATATTTTCGACCATCATTCAATCGTCTATGAATACGACGACGGGGCCAAGCTGTACAGTAACACCCGCCAGATGAAGGGCTGCAAGAGCAACATGAGTGCCGAGGTCCAGGGATCCGCCGGTCGGGCCCGTTTTTCCGAGAGACGCAATGGAGTAACCATCAATGCCAAGGGCAAGGACCTATGGGTGTATCGCGGAGAGGACAACGACATCTACCAGACTGAGCACGACGAACTTTTCGCCAGCATTCGATCCAGCAAGCCAATCAACAACGGAGAATACATGGCCAAGAGCACGTTGCTCGCCATCATGGGGCGCATGGCTACTTATACGGGTCAGGAGATTACTTGGGACATGGCCCTCAACTCCAAGGAAGTCCTCGGCCCCGAGAAGTACGAGTGGGGCCCGGCCCCCGCTGTACACATTGCCATGCCGGGATTGACGAAGTTCGTCTAGTGCGTCCTCTTCAAAACGGCCATAACTTGGCTCGTCTTTCCTCGTCCATGGGAGAGGCGTATTCGCTCACTTCGTAGGCTTCGCAGAATTTGACGGCTTGTCCCTGTTCGTCCCCGTAGTTCGCGACGAGGGCATCGCGAAAACGATTGGCTCGTTTCGCGACTTGCTCGTGAAACCAGCCACGCAGCCATTCGAGTTTGGCGTTTTCGTCTTCGGGTACTTGATCGAGGATCCCTCCCTCGTAGGGCAGCCACTCGAAGACTTGCGTACGGTGGCAGGCCAGCATTGCGACAATTGAATCGACTTGTTCGCCCATGTCCAAGACCAGATCCGGTCGCAGGGGAGCTGGTCTCGTGAAGAGGTCCGGCATGTAAAGAATGACGGGATCGTTGAATAGTGGAGGCACTTCGGGGAGAACGTTCGGCACGGTGACGAGATAGGATGCGTCCTGCACCAGTTGGGCCGTGGCCCTGTGGTCGGGGTGGTAATCACACAGGCGGTGCGTCAATACCAAGTCAGGTCGAAAAGAGCGAATTTCGGTTATGACCCTCATGCGATTTTCGAGGGTCGGTTCCAGTTCGGCGTCGGGCAGGTCCCAGTTGACATACTCGGCTCCGATTACTTTTCCTGCGTTCGCTGATTCAACTTGCCTCCGCTCCCGTAGCTCTTCGGGGGATCGTTCATGATGACCGGCGGCCCCGTCGGTCAATGATATGATCTTTACCGTGGCGTCCAATTCCTTGCGGTAGCGAGTAAGGAGACCACCCGCATGGTATTCGGCATCGTCGGGATGAGCTCCTAGGAGAAGAATTCGAGGAGGGAAGGACATTTGAGTTTTCGCTATGTTTTGTCTTGCAGGTTTTGGTCGAGGTGAAGAACCTTTGCCCTTTATCGTTCAGCTAAAGGCTAGATCGCAAACCTCAAAACAAAAACAAATCAAATCACTCATGGCCAAGTACAACGTAGGAATTATCGGATATGGTTGGGCTGCCACTGCCCATATCGCTGCAATCAACGCCTGCCCCGATGCCGAAGTCGTCGCGATCTACTCCTCACGGTCGCTCGACGCGGACGAACTGAAGCAGCGCTACGGATCCGACATCACGCCTTATCGCGACGTCAAGAAACTCTTGGCGGATGAAGACGTGAACGTGGTGGATGTTTGCAGCTATCCCTATCAACACGCTCGGCAGGCGATCGCCGCTGCCGAAGCGGGAAAGCACTTGATCGTCGAAAAGCCTTTAGCTCTCTCCTTGAAAGACGTGTACGCCATACAAAAAGCCGCCAATAAAGCGGGCGTGGGAACCTGCGTCTGCTTCGAGGCCTGGTTTTCCAATCAGTTCCAGTCCACCAAAGCCGTTATAGACAAGGGCTTGCTTGGTTCCATCCATTACGGGGAAATCGACTATTATCATGGTGTCGGCCCGTGGTATGGCCAGTATCGTTGGAACGTCAAGAGGAGTGCGGGCGGAAGCAGTCTCCTTTCCGCCGGTTGCCATGCTCTGGACGCTCTTCGAGGTTGCATGGAAGGAGAAGTGACGGAAGTCACCAGTTACGCCACTCAGTCCTCTCACAAGCACTTCAAGAAGTACGAATACCCGACCACCACCGTTACCATTATGAAGTTCAAGGACGGTCGTGTGGGCAAGACTGCATCCGTACTCGATTGTCTCCAGCCGTACTACTTTCATACTCATCTTGTTGGAAGCAAGGGCAGTTTGCTCGATAACAAACTCCATTCCGAAGACCTCAAGTCGGACAAGACCGAATGGAGTGAGCTTTCCATGAAGTTGGTCGACTCGGGCGACGTCGCGGACCATCCCTACCAAACCCAGTTCGAGGCCTTTTTCGACGCCATGAACAAGGGAAAGGCCATGCCGCACACTAGTCTCGACGAGGCCGTTCTCTCGCACGAAATTATTTTTGCGTCCGATCTTTCTGTGAAGAAGGGAAGGCCGGTAAAGATTTCCGAAATCCGTAATACGGGGAAATAGGTCTTTCTCGCAGAGAACGCGTTTACTTTAGGCATGTCACCGTACCTTCAAACACTGGTGTAGGGTGATTCTCTTAAGGCCCAAACCTATTTCTTAGTGAGTGGAAGATTGCCACTCCCTTGACGCCGGAGGTCGTCAGGAGTATGGTAAGGACCATGGGTTGCTTTATTTACTTTCTTGGAGCTATCTCCACTCA
>JABHOU010000260.1 GCA_018695085.1 Opitutia bacterium
ATCGATTCCGTGGCTTCTTCAATTACTTTTTTTGCTAACGCCGTAGCCATTTTTCGGGCTTTCGCGAGCATTTTCGGGATCAGCTCTTTACCGACTTTAAAGTCATCCAGAAGGGCGTAAGGGGAGCCATCGATCATTTCGGGTAAGTCCATGGTGACTACCTCTCGATCTTGGTTAATCAGAAAGTTCAACGGCGTGGGGGGAAGAAACCTATCTGCGTGGAGTTGCTTTGGGGCCAGTGCTTCCAATACAAAGATTGCTTCAAGGAGGAGGGATTGCTCTTTCTTGTCATCTTCCCATACGCTGAAACTGCAGTTTCCTTGCTCACTCCCGAGCAATAAATCGACAGCTCCTGTGACGATGGGATGATCTCCGGTCAGGAGTGTTATATCTTCCCTGCTTAAAGAGTAGTTGCGGTCGAACGTGCCCACGAGTCCTCCTTTGGGCAACCCTGGGAATCCATCGCAGTTTATCGCGGAACGACCATCCAAAAGGTAGGTGCGCTTGTCCCGTTCTTCCACTCGCACGCCGAAGTGATCGAACACTTCCAATAGGAAAGTTTCCAACTCAAGTGAACTGTCAGTGTCGCGAATTGAATCGACCAGCGCATCCGCTACTTCCGGGCGGTTGGAATTCAGCTCTAATAATCGATCGCGACCTTTTTCCAACTGTTCGGCAATAATCTTTCTTTGTTGCGAAGATTTTGCGATCATCTCGGCGAGCTTGTGCTCTTCCTCAACGGATTCGTTAAAGGTTTCCAGGAGTTCGCCGATCTCTTCGCCAAATTGCCGGAGCACAAGATTTCCTCCCTCGAGATGATTCTCAAAGGCATCCAGTCCATCGTGATACCAACGGGCGAGTACTTCTTCCCTACCGTTTTTCGTGTATGGAACGTGAATATGAATGGTTTGCGTTTGACCGATCCGGTCCAACCTTCCGATCCGTTGAGCAAGCAGTTCAGGGTCAACTGGCAAATCGAATAGCACTAGGTGGTGAGAGAATTGAAAGTTTCGTCCTTCACTTCCTATTTCTGAGCAGATCAATATACGTGCACCGTCTTTTTCTTCGAACCATGCGGCATTACGGTCTCGTTGGACGAGGGTTAACTCTTCGTGGAATACCGTACTCTTTACAGTTATCCTTTGGGCTATGGCTTGCTCGATTGCTTTGGCGTTCTCTTTGCTTTCACAAATAAGCAACACCTTGTCTTCCCCGATCTCCTCAAGCAATTTTTCCAACCACAATACGCGTGGTTCCGGTGTGAAACTTATTGCCTCGGTGGGTTCTTCATCCTCTTCATGGTAATACAAATCCTCAAGCTCCAATTCGTCTTCGTCATCAAGTTCAGGCGGGTCTTCTTTTGGTGGATCAAGCGGCAGTAAGTAGGCAACTCTTTTGGGAAAACCACTCATGTTTGCTCGAGTATTCCTAAAGACTACTCGGCCAGGGCCATGCCGATCTAGTAGCGCGGACAGCAAGTCGACGTCGTTTATCTTCTCGGCTTCTATATCCGGCATCGAAGCCAAGAAGCTTCTTTGCTTGCTCGTGAGAGGCCGCCCTTCATGAAGCGCGGTTGCAATTGGAGCTACGTCGGCATAACTTTCGTTTTCGTCTAAAAAGGAAGACAGGTCCGAATATCTATTGGGATCAAGTATTCTCAGGCGTGCGAAGTGGCTTTCGGGGCCTAACTGTTCCGGGGTCGCGGTTAGGAGCAAGACCCCCTCCGCTTTATTGGCCAAAGCCTCCACCAGTTCATATTCCCGACTCACATGATCTAAGGTCCACTCCAAGTGGTGAGCCTCGTCCACAACCATCAAATCCCACTCCGCCTCGAAGGCTTGTTTAGCTCGCAGGGTATTGTTGGCTAAAAAATCAATGCTGCACAACGCCAGTTGATCGTCCAAGAAAGGATTTACTTTGGGATTTGATGTCTCGATCGCGGAGCACCTTTCTTCGTCAAAGATATTCATCCACAAGTTGAACTTCCTTAGCATCTCGACAAACCATTGGTGCACGAGAGATTCCGGAACTATAATCAAAACGCGTTCCGCTCGTCCCGTTAATCGTCGGCGATGAATGATGAGACCTGCCTCAATGGTTTTACCTAGTCCGACCTCGTCCGAAAGCAATACTCTGGGTGCGGAACGATTGCAGATTTCCTGAGCAATATAAAGTTGATGAGTAATGAGATCAATTCTTCCTCCGAGAAATCCTCTGGTGGGCGACTTTCGCAAATGGTGCATGATTTCGATGGCCTTTAGCCTTAGCCCAAAGACAAAAGCCTCGTCGAAATGTCCTGTTTGCAGGCGATCTTCCGGCCCGTCCAAGCTTATGTTGTCGCTCAAGTGAGCCTCTGGTAGTTCCCATCCTTCTCCGCAATAGAGAAGCACTCCATTTTCTTCTCGGATAGTTTCGATGAGACGTTTGGTACCCTCGTGGTCCTCAATTTCTTGACCGACCCTGAATTGCACTCGTTGCAACGGGGCTAGTTCGGAGACGTACAAGCGCATTTCTCCAGTAGCCGGGTAAAGGACGTGCACGCGTTCATTGGCTTCCTGTACCACTGTGCCCAAACCTAACTCGGGTTCTGACATGCTGATCCAACGTTGTCCTGTTTGGTATTGATTCATACTTTGAATTGAATGAAAGGCTCGCCAATCTGATTGTTAATCAAAGAAGATTGGGAGTGTTGGCCCGTGTAGTTGATATTTCTAGTCACGTTCCTTTTCTGCATCTGTAAGAGTAACTCCATTTACGGGAAAATGTGTATCGAAGTCAGGCTCACCGAGCCGCCGGAACTTCGTTTACCGTATAATAGGCATGACGGTGCAGAAGCTCTTCGCCATCCCTTGAGCGGAGTGTAACGAAATCAAATTCGTGGACATGGCCAATTTTCAAGTTCGACAGCTGAATGGTAGCTCTAAGACCATCGCTGGAAAGCCTTACTGCTTGCACGGTCGGAACGGTTTCGTCCACCTCGGGTCCACCATATCCGCCGTGGTAGATATGTGTGAAGGTTGACACCTTGTAATTTTTCGGGTCTTCGCCAGTTGTAATATCCACGGGTTTTGTAAACCGTAAGTCAAACCCTTGCGGAGTAATATTTATTCGCTCGATTTCAAAGGGCATACGCCCTGTCCATTGAAGGCGCTCGAGCGCGAAAGGCTTTATGCCGCGAACTGGCCAACCACGGTTCGTCCCACCGCAAAGCAAGTTTCCATTGGGGGTGAATTGGACATTGAGAATACCTGTCGAGAGGCCTTCGCGAAAGGGATAACAGGCTCCTTGCCAAACCCCATTCACTTTTTCAGTGGTGGCCCGCATTACGATGGACTGGGTGTAATCTCCCAGAAAAATCTGATTCTCGAATGGACCGAATTTACCATTGGTTTTGTTGACAACGTATCCTGTAATCGACCTCCCCATTCTGATGTAGGGAAAGACAACTGCATAAGGCACCAGTTGCTTGACTCGTTCTTTTTCGGTTGCGATGCGCCCGCCGGACTCAGGCTGGGTTGGCGAAGCGCCCATGCCGGGGGCATACTTGTACCAGTTGTAACTGATGGGATGACCCATGAAACCTCCTTCCTTTACGAATTTGAGGCTACATGAAGAATTCCATGGACCTTGGCTCTCTATGTAAAACAAGGCGCCGTGCTCATTGGGACCGATTCCTCCGGGACTACGAAGACCACTCGCAATTGGTATGGTCTTGCCTTTGGGAGTAATCTTCAAGGCCCATCCCCTGAAAAGGGCCCGCGAATGATACGAAGATGACAACCCTAGGGCAACGTAGAGATTACCTTGGGGGTCAAACTTCGAGCCAAAGGCATATTCATGGTAGTTGGCGTAGCCCCAGGCATCGGAAATCACCTCGAACAGGTCTGCCTTGCCGTCGGTGTTGCGATCGGTTACCCGGGTCATCTCACAGCTTTGGCTCACATAGAAGGCATCGTCCTTATAGGCCAAACCGAAAATCTCGTCGAGGCCGGAGGCGAAAAGCTCGTATTTCGGGTTGGGCTTTTCCTCGTCTACGCCGGAAAGTAAATAAATGTCGCCTCGCCGGGTGCCGATTGCGATCCGCTTGTCAGGAAGAGTTACGAAGGCGCCGGCTTCTACCACCAAGTCCTTTGGGATTGGAAGGTTGACCAATTTGTAATACTCGCGTTCCCGACTGGCTGTGCCCCACATGTCGCCAACTTCTTCCGCCCAGGATGAAACATTCAATGCTCCGGCAAAAAACAAGCCCGCAAGCACAGTAAGTATACGGTTAGCGCAAAAGTTCATAGTCCAACCTCAATTGGGATTTACCCTCGGGCAAATCAAGGTTTAAAAGAAGCTCGAAGGAACTTTCGTCAGAGCTAAGGGGTCTCAAGGCATTGGGCGTTGCTGCGTTGGCATGAAAATTGAGTCGCAGGTCGGGTGTCTTGTAGCTGGTTTCAGAAACCTTCTCGATTTTTCCAACCAATGCTCGGAAGTGGATGGTTTGCGGTTCATCTACCTTCATCTCCAAGACACGCTTAAGCAGTGTCTTGCCTTCCTTTGCCGCGGAGAGAGACATGTCTTCGATCAAGACCTCGCCGATACGATAGGAGAAAGTAGGAACAAAATCGTCGTCGAGGGAATATCCAAGGAATTGGTAGCCAAGATTCTTCGGATAGAGAGGATCGGGATTTACTGGGTTCTCTTTGTTCATCACGGGAAGCAAGGGCCAAGGAGTCTCGGAATCGGGCAAGGCATGAAAGGACAGGTCTTGGGCCAAGGAAATCGCCCGTGACTTCGGATTGAAGTTCCCAGCCCCCTGTCCACCCCATCCTACGTTAACGAAATCCCCCATCCAAAGACTCGAAAGCGTTCCCGTTTCCGCATTAAAGGCGTAGTTAAGTCCACCGGGGAAACCCACGGCGATCCCCCGATAGCCTGCGATGCGGCTTCGTCCTCTGTAGGTTCTCACAACTTTTCCCACCTCCAGAAAGGAGCCGGGAGAATGAATGCCTGAGGGAGTGGGCGCACCTTGTCCGTATGAAAGATAATGCCATATGGCCTGAATCTGAGCATCGGTCTTTCCTTCCAAAATATCCTTGCGAGCACCTTGGTCTCCCGCCCAGTAGTTGGGCATCACGATTCCTGGTCGGAAATTACTCGGGTTGAGCATAAACCGATAGAACCAACTCGGTTGCAACCGTTCGTATGAAGTTAACAAATCAATACCTTTGAATCCAGGCGAATCCTTGCCGTTGAAATTGTGACAGGTTACGCAATTCAGCCCTTTGTCACCAACTAACCGGTGCCCTGCCGACCGAATTTTTCCGCGCTCTTGTCGCTTCGGTTCAACGAATGAAATGGATTCCACCTTGTCCGATTTGGCTAACATGCTTGGGAGGTGTATTAGGTTATCCTCTTTAAATTTAGGCATCCTCGTATGCATGTAGGGTCTAGCGGATTCTCCATCGAACATCACTTTGCGTATCCATTCGGGTTTCAACTTCGCTCCTGCTAAGGTCAGTGGCGGGGGAATTCTTGCCTCATTCCCCAAACCTTCTTCAGATGTATGAAGGTAGGGCAGGAATGTTTTCGAGGGTCCTCCGTAGTCATCTCGCGAATGGCATGCGATGCAGTTGAACGCCGTTAAGCTCATCGCGACTTCTTCCTCCACTGAAGGTTTTAGCCTTGGCTCGGAAAGCACTTTTGTTATGGCTTTTCGCTGACTGTCAGACAGATCGTAGTCCAGAGCTTTTTTCGGCCTTTTTGCCAAGCATCCTCTTCCTGCTTTTGTTGTTGAGATCGGAGAAGCCATCTTGCTTGCGGGTTCGCCTGGGACAGGGTGGCAAGCTACGCAATTGAATTCTCGAAAGTATTTTTGCCCTTTGGTCGCCAATTCTTTGCTTATCTTCAAGGGTTTGATCGGGGACACTTTTTTACCAACTAGATAAGCGGCCAAATCAATCGACTCGTCCTTCGATAGCTTCATGTCAGGCATCCTGCCGGAAGGATTGGCGAGATGGGGATCGAATAGAAACTCGGACAAAGAGGCGTGGCTATACTTTTCTTTTACGTGTGCTAGCGATTTCAAGCCATGACCTTCGCTTTCCTTTTCTTGTTCATCCCGAGGGGAATGGCAGGCAATGCAACCGATGTCGCGGAATAACTTTCGTCCGGCAGAAAAGTCCCCTTGTTTCACACCGACTTCCGAAAAAGTTCGTGATGACCTTGCTGTCAGAAAATGAGCGATGGCCTCGGCGACGTCTTTTCTTTTCTCAGGCGAATGACCGACAAGCATGTCGGGCATCATCACGCCGGGCTGAACTTTTAACGGGTTCGCAATGAAGCGTTGCAAATATTCGGGATTTATTCTCGAGCCGACCTCACTGAGATCGGGCGAATCCTTCATTTTCAGAGCTCTTGGTAGTTTGTCTTCATGGCAAGCTCCGCAACGTAGTTCACCAATCAGAAGTTCGCCGACCTGTCTTTCTCCCAAGGGGTGTTTGCCATGGAGACCCACCAAGACGGGAGAACCCCATAAGGCTTCCGAGGCAAACGCCACGATGGTGGCTAGGCAAACGGTGACCGACTTCAGTCGCATCCATTCTCTTCTAGTTATCCTTGGCAATCACGCAACAGAAAGCAAAGAGTTCTTCCAATTTAGCTTTTGATGAAAATCTTCGTGCTATTTGTCCGCAGTGAATTTTCGCTGAGGATTGTCCGCCTTCAGGCTCATGAACGCCAGTAACATTGGAATGACGACACTTAATAAAAGAATTATTCGATAGCTTTCGGTCGCATGATGGCACCATCCGAAGAGCAAAGGACCGATGCCACTCCCAATAACCATGCTCGCCATATTTACTCCACCAATCGCACCAAGGTGTTTGCGTCCATAGAATCGGGGAAAAACAATGCCGCTTAGACTCACGAAACCACCGCCCGCAATTCCGCTTCCTATTACATAGGCAGGAATACCCCCTGGCTGATTCAGAAAAAGCATACCCATTGCGGCGGAAAGACAACCCAAGTTCATTACCAAGAGAAGTCTTTTTAGTTTCAACCTTGAACTAATTATTCCAAAGGTAAGATTTGTCGTAACGCTTACAAATGCTATTGGAATGAAGAGCGAAAGGATGTCGGATCTCTTGAAGCTAAGCTCCTCTCCTAGCGAAATAATGTGAAAAGTAAAGGCGGTGGCATAGAGTCCAAAAAACGCCAAGGAAAGGTTGAATGCCCAGAACGAATAATCGCGTAATGCCTCTTCCCGAGAAAAATCGTGATGAATGTGCATGTCAGGGTTTTTTAGAGCCTTGTCGGTCTTCTTGCCTCCGTCCATGAGTAGACCGTCTTCCTCCGGAGTATCCCGGAAAAGTAACCAAGCCAATGGGCCCATTATCGCTATCGTCACCGTGCCCATTACGAACCAAGCTCCGTCGTAATGGTATCTTTCGATTAGCCAATCGAGTGCTCTCGGAGCGATTGAGTAACTGAATGAAACCAGCACTCCGCTTACAGCCAGTGCTAGACCCCGCTTATGATCGAACCATTTTCCGATTGCATTGCGGCATGTCATGGACAGGACGCCTTGAGCAGCCGCTCGAATCAGAAAAAAGCCGACTCCGATAACAAGAAATGCGGCAATCCCCGAAGGTAAGACTTGGGCAAGGGAACTGCTCAGTAGGACGCTGTTTGCCAGAAAGAGTAGAACGACTCCCGTAGTCACAGTTGAAGCCACTGCCATTTTACGTTCCCCCCAGCGATCGAGCACTCGACCCAGCCATGGTAGAGAGAAACCGCTAGCCACTGTGCCCAAACAGTAGGCAAGGCTAAGTTCGATACGGCTCAGACCGAGTTCCTTGATCAAGATATCGGTGAATACGCTGAACCCCATCGTTTGTCCCGGGATACTGAAAATAGATCCTAATGTGGCTGCAAACACGATCACCCAACCATAAAAAAATGGGCAATTGCTAGGGGCAAAAGGTGTTCGAACTCCCCAAATGCCTTTGGCGGAGGGGCAGGGGCGATGGCTTGACGAATCAGCGGGCAAGATCAAACAAAAGGCCGAGAGGCATCCTTTTCAAATGTTAGAAAAGCATTTTCTCTAAGGCCAATCAATGCGCTACCAACTCTACCCCATAAAACTTAGATGCGTTTTTCCAGTAGAGCTTTTCCAGCGTCGGACGCCCCATGGGTTTGAAGAACTCGTTAATGACGCCTAGTTGCTCTTCGTATTTACCGCCACGATCCGTAACCGGCCAATTGCTTCCGTAGATGATGCGATCTTCTCCAAAGGCTTCGTAGACGACTTTAAATATTGGTGCATAATACGAGACCTCTTTTGGTGCAGGACTTTGACCACTACGTTGGAAAATGCCACTTACTTTGCAATACACATTGGGATGGGCGGCCGCTTTCTTTACCGCAGCGGACCAGTTCGCATCCGCTGGATCGCCAGTAATGGTCAAACCAGTCAAGTGATTGATGAGAATCTTCAGAGTCGGCACTCTGCTAGCTATCATGGAAACATCCGCCAAGTCGAAATTTGACATCAGGACGTCCAGCGTCAGTTCTTTGTCAGCAAGTAATTGCAGGTTACGCCAAACAGCGGCCGTGAAGAAGTTTTCATCTCCTGGACGTTGTCGCATACGTAAACCGACAAATCGTTTATCCTTGGCGAAGCGATTTAATAACTCCGTGAATTCATCGGTACCTATAGGAAGGTTTCCGACCAATCCAAGGTAACGTTCCGGATTGTGCTTAACTAAGTCGAGTGCCCATTGGTTGTCTTCCACTCGGTCACTCGCCTCGACGATCACCGTAGCGGTCACGTCATTGGCTTCGCAAATTGCATCAAAGTGCTGCGACAAGACCGGACGATAAAGCACTTTGTCAGAGGTCGGCGGCCAGGGCACACCCTCCGAACGATTGGTGTCATAGAGATGAATATGTGTGTCGATGACCGGGATGGGGTCAGTCTCGCTGGTTGGCTTTTCCGCACCGCAACCAAAGAGCAGCGTAGCAGTCGAACAGAAGAGGGTCAGGCGAACCCGAGTGCTTGAGGACATATTAATCATACATTTTTAAGACTGGTTTTCATTTCACAAAAAAGAGTACAGCACAAGTCAAGCATTTGGGCGATGGGTTACTCGACTCGGAGTGCATCGATAACTGGGTTTTATTTCTTCTCGGCGTTGGGCTTGGGCATCTTCGCTCCGATCGATTCCAAATGAGCGAGCAAGCGGGCGTCCAGTTCCTTCACTTTGGACGGCATGGAAGAGGCCAAGTTTTTCTTTTCGCCGAGATCGTCCTTCAAGTTATAGAGCTCCATCGGGCCGTCGTAGAAATGAATCAATTTCCAAGGACCTTCACGTATGATGCTGTAGGGACCCGGGTTGTGGCGATAGTGCGGAAAATGCCAGTAGATCGCCTTTCGGTTCAATGACTTCTTACCACCTGACTCCAGATGGTCCATCAAAGACGTCCCGTCAATCTCAACCCCTTCCGGTAACTCCAAGCGAGCGGCTTCTGCAATGGTGGGGAAGTAGTCCACACTGGTCACTGGTTCGGAACTGGTGGTTCCTGCTTTGACTGTCCCTGGCCATTTGACGATCAGCGGTACACGGATGCCACCCTCGTAGGCGTATCCTTTTCCTGAGCGTAAAGGCGCATTGTTGGTGGGACCCAGAAGACCGCCGTTGTCGGAGGTGAAAATGATAACCGTGCGGTCGGCGATGTCGTGCTTTTCGAGAGTCTCTATGATTCGTCCGGCGCAATCGTCGACCGATTCCACCATGGCCGCATACTTGGCACTCTTCTGATTGGTCTTGGGCTTCTTCTCGTACTTGGCGGTGACCTCGGTCTTGGCTTGAATAGGAGTGTGGACAGCATAGTTGTCCATGTTGAGGAAAAATGGCTTGTGCTTGTGCTTTTCGATGAAGGCGACCGCTTCCTCTGCCTCGCGGTCGGAGAGGTATTGGCCTTTCTTGCGACTGGGCAGGTGAGGTATGCCTGCACGGATCATAGCATGCCTGTGCTTGGGTTGGTTGAAAGGGTCAAAGTAATTGGGAGGTTGGCCGTAGTCACAACCACCGAAATTGAAGTCGTAGCCTTGCTTTTGCGGATACCACTCGTCGGCGCCTAAGTGCCATTTGCCGATATGGCAGGACACGTAGCCGGCAGGTTTTAGTAACTCAGCGATTGTCACTTCGCTGGACTCCATCCAGAGAGCATTTTTCGGCACCATGAATTTGCGGTTGCGGCCACCTGTGTAGCCGCTCGGATTCTTTTTGTTCGCCGGGATTTTCCCTCCCTGAAAGCGCGATCGTATCCAGTCGGTCACGCCAAGGCGGCCAGGATAGCGACCTGTCTGCACGGCGGCACGGGTAGGGGAACAGACTGCGCACGCTGCATAGGCGTCGGTAAAGCGCATGCCTTCTGATGCCAACCGGTCGAGGTGTGGTGTTTCGTAGTATTTGCTACCTTGGCAGGAGAGATCCATCCAGCCGAGGTCGTCGACCAGAATGAGAACGAAGTTCAAGGGCTTGGCTGCTCCTAAGCCAAGGGTAAGAAGTAGGAAAATTGATGTGGAAAAGAGAACTTTCATGCTTGTCGGGGTTTCTTGTTATCGGCGTTCATCCGGGCGGTATGCCGGCAGTTCATCGGTCAATTTGCGTAACTCTGCCACAATCTTCGGGTGATTCTTAGCTAGGTTTGTAGTTTCGCCCAGATCGTTTTCCAAGTCGTAGAGTTCCTCTTCCATCGGACGACCATCTTCCCTTGCGTACCCATAGAAATGGGCCTTTGCCTGAAGGTATTTCCACTTTCCCTTGCGGATGCCAGCTCGGTCAAAGTAAAAAGTTTCACGGCCCGTGTCTGATTTTCCTAAGAGCAAGTCGGTCTGATCGATTCCGTCAATCACACGGTCGTCAGGAATCTTGAAACCACTTAGGTTGGCAAAAGTAGGCATGAAGTCTATGGTCGCGAAAACTGCATCGGATTCTCTACCTGCAGGGACTTTGCCTGGCCAACGCACAATGCAAGGTAGACGGTATCCTCCTTCGTAACAGGAACCTTTGCCGTTGCGCAATGGGCCGGATGATCCCCAAAAGATAGACCCTTTCGGATGCCCCTTCTTATTCTTGGTGTACTTGTCTTGATTCCAAGGACCGTTGTCCGAGGTGTAGATCACCAAGGTATTCTTGCTCAGACCCAACGCCTCCAAGGCGTCGAGCAGACGTCCGGTTTCGTAGTCGAACTCCTCTACCACGTCGCCATATAGACCACCCTTGGATTTGCCGCGGAATCGATCGGACGCATCAATGATGGTATGCATCATGGTATGAGCCAAGTATAGGACGAAGGGCTTTTTCGGATCGCGCTTTTCCTTGAGGAACTCGATCGACTTGTCCGTGTAGAGAGTGATCAACTCTCCCATGTCCCTACTGGAACCCGCTGCCTTGTTGTTCTCATGAAACTTGACGCCTCCTCCATCGTTTGCCCCGAGTGCGCCGAAGTAGTAATCAAAACCTTGGGCATTGGGCATCCTGTCGATGATCGCCTTGCGGTTGGATACGTCCCACTTGCCTATGCACGCAGTCTGGTAGCCCTTTTCGCGCATCAATTCCCCAAAGGTGATCTCACTGGCGGGCATTCCCCATCCCTTGCTACGACAAGGATAGCGACCTGTCAGCAAGGCGGATCGAGAGGGTCCGCAAACCGTCTGAGTATAGAAGGAAGTAAAGCGTGTTCCTTCCTTGGCCAGTTGATCAAGTCGAGGCGTCTTGGTGTTTGGGTTCCCGTAGCAAGCCAAGTCGCCATAACCTTGGTCGTCGGTGAATATTACTAGAATGTTCGGACTATTGGCCGGCAATAACTGAACAAAAATTGTTAGCAGCGTTAGTTTGTGGATGGTGGGTATTCTTTTCATGCTTGAAAGCAAATAAGCGTACGAGGAAGGTTTCAAGAACCAACGAGAGTCAGGACACGGTATGTTTCTTGATTTAAGTTAATTGCGGTAACCTGATCAAAGGAATAAAGATAACAATCTAAGTCATTCGGTAATACCGTTATTACGTCTCTGTAGCGAGTGTGTCCCACTCGTCTTTGGTCGATCTGGATTGTTGATATTCCATCATGATTTTCCATCCATCCTTGCCCTTGAGAAGTAAGGCCTGGAAATTGACGTACTCTTGCTTCCAATTGCCTTCGAGGTCAGTGAAAGAATAGAGAAAGATTCCAGTCTCGTGTGCGGTGGTCTCATCGCTGAATCGTTGCGAGAACCTAAACTCCACCTTAGCCTTGGTTTTACCCGTCTTTGTCGCGGTGAAATCTTTTTTCCAGCGAGCTAAGGCTTTCGAGAGTGGATAACTGGTCTTTTTGTTGCCTGAAACCAGCACGCCCTTTTCGTGACAAGTAGCTTTATAGCCTTCGAAATCTCCTTCTCGAACAGTTCTCGAGACTTCGGCCCAGTATGCATCCAAGTCCTTTAATCTCTGTGTTTCCACATCATTTGCCAATGCTGTTTGAAAACAAAATATTAGAACAAAAAGGAAAAAAAGGGGGGGCATCATGATGATCAGATTAAAAGTTCGCTCGAGTAAAAGTCGAACAAAACGCCCGTCAAATTAAATCTCTAGAATACGCAAGTTACGAAAGCGGTAAACCCCTTCTTCGGAGTGATGCTGTAGGCCAATGGTTCCAACATTGTGCTTGGAGTCTTTGACGTCACTGCATAACTGACCGTTCACCCATGTTCGAATTCTTTCTCCCTTGCACATGACTCGGATCTGATTCCATGCCCCGGCCTTATAGAAAGTGCCCACCCGGTCTACGAAGTCATTGATCTTCGCCTCCTCGTCGGTTGGATTCATCCAACCCACTCCTATGTCGTAGATTCCACCGCTTCGGATATCCGAAATTTCGCTTTGGTAGCCAGCGGGCAGTTGCTTGCCCTTGGGCAGGACGCAGCGGAAACCGATCCCGGAGTCGAAGTCCTTACCAGGCGTAAAAGCCTCCAGCTCAAGTACGAAGTCGGAGAATTCGAGCGTGTGCAGGTAAAAAACCTGAGGGGCGGGAGAAAGGTGAATTTCACCGTCCACCACATCGATACCGACCGGTTCGGCGATCTGCGATAAGGGTTCCCCTGGCTTGGAGGCAAAGGGTTGACGCCAGCCATCCAGAGACTTTCCATCGAAAAGAGAAGTCCACCCCTTGTCCGGCAATCCGATCTCGAAGGTTCCGAATTCTCTCCAAGGAGGAAAGAGGGTTTCGCCTTTGCGAAGCTTGGGGGCGGGCGGGACCTCGTATTCCTCTCGTAGTTTCGCCAGTTCACCCTTCATGTGGGAAAGAACTTCCGCATACTCGGGATCGCCGTGCACCGGTTTCATTTCCATGGGATCCTTCTCCAGATCGAAGAGTTCCCATTCGTTCAAATCGTAAAAATGCATCAGCTTGTACCGGCTGTTGCGCACCCCGTCATGACGCCGCACGGCATGATACTCGGGGAAGCAATAATAGTGATAATAGACCGATTTCCTCCAGTCGTCAGGCTCTTTGCCCTCGAACAGAGGCTTCAGGCTCTTGCCCTGCATGTCCGAGGGTTGGTCGATGCCGGCGAGATCAAGAAAAGTCTGAGCAAAATCCAGGTTGGAAACCATTTTCTTGTTCACGGTTCCCGGTTTCGAAACCCCCGGCCAACGAACAAGCAAAGGGCTCTTTAATGATTCCTCGTACATGAAGCGCTTGTCGAACCAGCCGTGCTCCCCGAGAAAAAAACCTTGGTCGGAAGCATAGATCACGACCGTATTCTCATCCAAACCGGATTTCTCGAGGTATTCGAGCATAGTACCGACCGATTCGTCCAGCGACTTGATACAAGCCAAGTAATCGGCCATGTACCTTTGGTATTTCCAGCGCACCAAGTCGTCCCCCTGCGGACGGTTGTTCAAAACATCGGCCCGAATTTTGTCGTACACCTCGTTCCATTTCTTTTTCTGGGCGTCGTTCATCCGGTCCTGGCGGAAAGGGACCATCTTGTTGTCCAAGGCCAGATCCATGGTTACGCTTAAGGTCATGTCCTGAGTGTGGGCTGGCGTTCCCCGGCCTTTGTAGTCATCGAACAAATTCTTCGGCTCCGGATAGTCCTTGGCCACGTATTCGTCGAGCAGGTGAACGGGGGGCAACCAAAAGCGGTGAGGGGCCTTGTGCTGAACCATCAGCATGAAGGGCTTGTCCTTGTCCCGGTCCTTCTCCAGCCAGTCGATCGATTTGCTTACCACGGCCTCGGTAACGTATTCCCCCGGCGTTCCCGCGACCAAGCCCTTGGGAGTCCTGAAGTCCGGCGCGTAGTAGGTTCCCTGCCCAGGAAGAACGTTCCAGAAGTCATAGCCCTGCGGATCGGTTCCCAAGTGCCACTTTCCAATCACCGCGGTTTGGTAGCCGCCCTTTTGCAAGAGCTTGGGAAAAGTCTGCTGGTTTCCATCGAAACGGTGTTCGTTTTCCATAAACCCGTTGAGGTGGGAATGCTTTCCTGTTTGGATGACCGCCCGGCTTGGCCCGCAAAGCGCATTGGTCACGAAACAATTGTCAAATCGGATGCCTTCCTTGGCTATCCTGTCCAAATTGGGGGTCGGAGCAACCTTGCTTAGCCGGCCGCCATAGGCTGACACGGCCTCGTAGGAATGGTCGTCCGAAAAGATGAAAACGATATTGGGTCGCTTTGAAACACTCTTGCCCGCAGCATCCGCAGAAGGGGAAGAATCGCTGGGAGGAACGACCTCTTTCTGCTGGGGTTGACAGGCCGCCAAGATGGACAATACGAGGACAAGGAAGGCGTTACTTTTCATGAATCTGGAATTTTCTGAATTACTTGCCGTTTTGAAAAACGAACTTGGGCTAGAGGAGAAGGGTTGAGGGAAATGAAGCTTACGAGCGCAGAAGCCCGAGTTCACCCGTGCTATCTGCGAAGCGGTCCATCTTCAGGCCAAGTGCACGGGCTTGGGTAAGCCAGAGGTTGGCCAGAGGCACGCCCCCCTCGGGAGCGACGTACTTACCGCCCACTTTGGGGGTCAAACCGGATTGCTCGGAGAGGTTGAAATGCCGTCCAGTCTTGAACACTCCGCCTCCGGAACCAGCGGTCACGATGGGCAATGCGCTGTACTGATGGGTTGCGCCATCCCCCAGACCCGAGCCATAGGTAAAGAGGGTATTGTCAAGAAGGGTCTTGCCGTTGGCTTCCTCGATACCGTTCATCTTCTCGAGCAGATAGGCGAATTGCTCCATATGGAAATGATCCACCTTGATCAGATCCTCGATGAATTTTTTCTGGTTATGGGACATCTGGTGATGGCTCCGCGGCTTGTCGAAAAGACTCTCGAACAGGTAAGGCGTGTCCCAGCGCTCGGGACCCACCATGAAAGTGGCGACGTTTGTCAGCCCGCTCTGCAAGGCAACCACCATGAGATCCCCCATCAAGCGGATGTACTCCCCGCGGGGAAGCTTCCCGTCCATGGGCACATCGAGATCGACCTTGCTCAGGTCGTCCTTCAGGCCCTCCAGTCTCGTAATTTGTCGCTCGATGGTCCGGATGGAGTCGAAGTACTCGGAGAATTTCTCCTGGTCCTCGCGGCCCAAGTCGCGCTTGAGCGAGCGGGCATCCTCTAGAACGAGGTCCGTGATGTTGCGGTAAGCACTCCGCGCATCCGACTTGAAAAGCCTGCGGTAAGCGAGCAAGGGGTCGCGCATGGACGGTGCGACATATTCGGTTCCGTACCAGGAGATATTGTCGAACTGGATGGATTCCTTGTTGTCCTTGTGGCTGTTGCAACTGAACTCCAAGGTTTTGAAAGGGGTTCGTCCTGCGATCTTTTCCGCAACGATATGATCGAGCGTCCTCGCCTGTGGATAGGGAGAATGCTTCACGCTGAACGGGCTGGCGCTCGATAGAAAACAGGATGCGCACTGGGCATGAACGTCGGTACCCGGTTGAAAGGTCCGATCCAAGCCCGTGATGAGGGATACTTTGTCCTTGAGCCGCTCGAGCGGTTTCATGGTGGCGGTCAACTCGAGCGGATGCTCGCCCTCTGTCAGGTTGGTCTTGGTTTCGTCGGCCGTGAAGTTGTCCCGGTTGAAAAGGGGAGTTATCCCATTCTCCTCACCCGGGAAGAAAGCTCGTCTGACCACTCCGATGGGCACGTAATAAAAGGCCAGGCGCTGAGCGACTCCTTTGGTCGGTCCGGCGGCCAAGCTTTCCATCCATGGCAGGGCGAGGATCGAGCCACCCATCCCGCATAGAAAATTTCTTCTCGAAAATGATTTCATCGACATACTGATACTAGGGTTTCGAAAGCTTTTGTTGCAAGGCAAGTTTGGAGGACTTGCCGAGAAAGGGTTCGGATTGCACGACTGCCTTGATCAAGGCAGTCATCCGGTATTCCTCGGTGGAAGCCTTTCGGGCGATGTCATCCAGAGCGGGCGAGTCTGCAGGGGTAAGCTCCCGGCCCAGCGCGAATGCAAGCATATGCCCGGCCAAGGCACGAACGAAGCGTTCCTTTTCCTTGAGGATCGCATCTTTAAACTCGATAACGTCCCCGAATTCGTGACGTCGGAAAAGCACACCTTCCGAATCCACCCGAAGACCACTGTCATAGTCATCGCGCCACCGACCAACCGGATCGAAATTCTCCAGTGCGAATCCAAGAGGATCGAGTTTCTCGTGACAACCCGCGCAATCGGCCCGCTCACGATGAGCGGAAAACCGCTGGCGCAAGGTTAGTCCTTCGTCTTTCTTTTCCACCTTGGGAAGCGGAGGCACGTCTGCAGGCGGGGGCGGAGGGGGAGAATTGAAGATTACACCGGCCAACCAAGCTCCGCGAGTGATGGGCTTTGTCTCGTGAGGACCAGAGGTCATCGTCATTACGGCGCTGTTGGTAATCATCCCACCCTGGCGCCGGTCGGACAAGGCTTGTCGGGAAAACTGCATGGTGACCGGCCCGCCGATTTTGCCTCCCGGTTCCTCCCCCAGCCATTTTCTCAAACGGGCCGAGCGGTAGGTGTAGTTTGCATCGATGAAATCGAGAACCGGACGGTCCTCCAAAAGAACCGTTTCGAAAAGCAGGAGTGGCTCCATCATCATGTCCATGGTGGTCCGGTAACTAGGCGGTGCGTAATAGAAATCGGGATAGGTCTTTTCATCCGGAACCGAGGAAATGATCCTGTCCAATTGGAGCCATTGGGTCGGGAAACTGTCGCAAAATCTTTTGAGTTTCGGATCGGAAAGCATCCTATCCAGTTGCCCCTCCAAAACCTTGGGATCGGAAAGTCGGCCGGTCTGGGCAAGCCCGAGCAGTTGTTCATCAGGCAAACTGCCCCAAAGAAAAAAGGATAAGCGCGAAGCGAGGAAAACCTCCCTGGACAAGGTTTCTTCTTCTGCCCCGAGAGAATCGTAGAGGTAGAGAAACCGTGGGGAAGCCAGAACCGCGGAAACCACGTCCTTCATGGTCGCCTCGAAAGTGGCTCCCTTTTTGAGTGAACCGAGAGCGTGGGAAAGGTAGCGCTTCAAGGTTTCCTTCTTCACGGGGCGCCTGAAGGCTTGGGTAAGAAAAGGCTTCAGACGGGTGGCGAGCGCTTTCTCAATGTCTTCCTCTTTGGGGGGAGTTTCAAAAAAGTCTTTCCATATGCCTACCGTTTTCGGGCCGAAGGTTGAACTGGTCACGATGGTCCGGCTCAGCTGGAAAAAAGCTTCCATCAGCAGGGGAGAAAGAGATAGGTGGTCTGCCTGATTGTCGTACCCATGCTCGGCCCGCAAGTCCTGAGGAAAAGGCCCGACTCCGGAAAGCCTCGGTTCGATCAGACCCGACTTGCCCAACGGGCGGCTGCTCACGGTCAGGGAGTCCGGCATCCTGCCCTTGATCGCCTTGGCAAAATAACCCGAACGGTCACGCATCATTTTTTCGGGCAAGGGAAAAACCGATATCTTGAGCTTGAGCAAGTCCTGGACGGCATTGGCATATTGAAAACGGTTCATCCGGCGGATTTGGGTGATGGCAGGCGAAGAGTCCCCAGCAACCGACTCGTTGAGCATGAGCTTGAGCAGACCGACCACACGGTTTTTGTCCTTTTGTGGAATGGGTTTCTCCTCCTCTGGGGGCATCTCCCCAAAATCAATCATTTCAAGAACGGTTTGCAGGAGTTCGGAATCCTTCCTTAGATCCGCCCCCGCACTATACTTGAGCAAATCCACCTTCCCCTTCACCTTGCCGTCCTTGCCGTGACATTGAACGCAATGGGTGGTAAGCAAATTTTGCAAGTTCGCATCCCGTCCGCTCCCGACTTTGCTCTCGGGCTTTCCAAACCCCGAGGACATGCAGAAGAAAAGAGCTGCCAGAATCACAAGGATCCATCTGTTTTTCAATCTAATGGGCATTGTCAAATTCAGTCCTTCATTTTTCCAAATACAGAAAAGATGTCAAATCTGGAACGGTGCTCCGTGGGAAGTTTCTTTATTAAAGCTCCATCATTACGTCGAAAGGGAATAAGATGAGGTTTCTAAAAAATCTCGTGGTAATAATCCCAAGAACTAAATCCCACGAAAGGTTTTTAGGATGAAGATTCAAGTGGCATATTGATTCCTCGTAACAACACTTTACGCGACAATCCTACTGGAGTTTTGAATCTTTTCAGCCAAGATGTTCCATTTTGCCGGTTGAGGAGTCTGAGACTCGTTTTATCAGAGGCGATCTAAGAATCGAGATTCAATTTCTCTAATGGACTGGCAAGCAAGCTAATAAGCGCTCATCGATAAAGGTATGTCCATCTCTGGATATTTTGATGTTTTGCAGGCTAAAAGCATTGAACGAATCAACTGAGGCTTTCTGACGGCTTACAATTAATTTTTAGTCTGTGAGCATTGATAGGCCCCAACTTTTATTTCTCAATGGGAATGTTTGAAAAATTTCTGATGTCCCAAGCCTTAATGGAGGTCCGGTGATTGACCAAGACGAGGTTGCCTATGACCCGAATTTCACTTGGTTGTTGGTTATTCGAGTTCCAGTAGTCAATTTCAACGGTTGGCCCTGCTAGGCCTGAATTAAGATCGTATGGGGTGAGCTTGAAGTGTGGCTCCGTTCCCCTGTTGTTTCTTTTCCAGTCGTAGACGAGGATGCGGTTTGGTCCAGCTGCCACACCGCCCATTCTTTCAGTATTTTCGGAGGTGTGGGTGAAAAGGGCTTTTTTGGAAGCGAGATCATGTATTCGTACCGTGTAGGGTTGTTTGTTTCTTGGTGGTCGCACTTCCAGTAGTCGACCGTGTATGAAAGTTGGCCTATGATACCATTCGTGAGGAAGATCCATGGAATGCGAATAATTAGGGTCGTCCTCTCTTTGCACTAGCCAAGGATGCGTCCTGTCTTTTTTGTTCTGTTCGTTTTCTTCTTTCTGCATGAAAAGAAAGGGCGGTTCGAACTTGAGGTGCCTCGTATTCTTTCCCACTAAGCGAACACTTTGGTCCTTATAGTCGCCTCTATAGGCGACGTACTCTCTTCCTTGGCCTTCTTGTCGGCTAATGAAATAGCAGGATTGAGACCCGAACTTTGCAAATTCAATAAAGTTGTTGCCAAAGGGTTTCTTAGGATCTCCATCTCGACCTTTAACCACTTGCTTACTCCCTTTCATTTCATTCTTATTCAGATCCCAGCTCAGCCATTGCAGGGTAGTTCGATAGGCGGGGGTTATTAAAAATTGAACCTGCCCTCCTCCGAAACCAGCTTTTACATTACCATTTCTTCGAGCAATTCTATTTTCCAAAATCACTTCTCCGAGGCTTATGTCAACCAAGGTGAATCGATCGGTGTTGTCTCGGCCATAAAGAAAATTTCCAGATCTGCCGAAAGTGGACCCGTGACCACTTTTGAGCCTAGGAAGAGTCAGGTTCCATTTGAGATTTCCAGTTTTAGAATCCAGCGCTTTTAAGTAGAGGTCGTACCGTCCCTTGTGATAGAGAAGAACGATCATTCCCTCGACGAAGAACACCTCTTGAGGGGAGTAAGCGAAGCGTTGCCAAAGAACCTTGCCGGTCGCTGTGCCGTCAAGGCAGTGCAGCATTCCTCCCTCATAAATCAGTATTTCCTCTTGTTGTGTCTCGTTTGGCTTAGGGACATATAGCTTTGGATCCTTTAACGAAATTTCCCAAGCCGCATCGTCCGGGGTTTTTCTGACGAAGGAACTTTCGTTTTCCTCGCTCGGTTCATCCGTTATTAGGTATATGTTCTTGTTAAGAACAATTATGTTTCGGATGGAATTCTTCGTGCTGGGCAATACTAACTGTTCTAGTTCTATGCCTGTTTCGGCATCAAAGAGATACAAGTTCTCTTCATCACTCAGGTATATGCGTGAGCCCTGCATCGTCGGTTGACCTATAATCCTATTTGAAAAGTTTACCTTCCAAATTATCTCTCCGGTTGCCACGTCGATTGAAGCCAAGCTATTGA